>JAFDIS010000131.1 GCA_019307945.1 Deltaproteobacteria bacterium
TTTGTTTATCAATATGTTAACGAATTAAACGATCTGATTTTACTGTGAAAAAACGAACAGGTGTAACTGCTCTATTTACGGAGTGTAACCCGCCAGTTTCAGGCACTCCTTTTTCAGGAAATGCGGGGAGGTAAGAGCAGCCTTTACAACTTGTAAAGAAAACTGACAAAAGGTTTTTTCCCTCATCTGTCTCCTTCGTAGCCGAGGGAGCCGCGGTTAGGCACCAGGTAAAGATTGTCAAGGTTGACGGAAGGTCTCCCCTGGATATGGGTTATCCCCATTATCAGGTCTTTTCCTTTGTCACCAAAGGGAAACCCACCGGGGCCGTGAAGGAATTTGTCGATGACCTTCTCTCCGGCCCGGGCAAAAAGATCATGAAGAAAATGGGCGTAATGCCGTATTCAGAATAGTCACATTACACTCCCGGTTCTTCATGAGTCGCTGTTGGAAAGAGGCCCGCCTGCCCCGGATGATGGAGGGGCAGGCGGGCTTTTTATATGCCTGCTATTTCTTTTCCCTGGGAAAGACATCGAAAACAGAGGATGGTGATTCCACCACCTTCTGGATCTTTTCCTGGATGTCCTTTTTCACCTCTTCGTCCTTTTTGCCCCATGCCCCCTCTATCTTGGCCACGAGTTCATCTATCTCACACGGCTTGGTGAGATAATCGTAGGCCCCCAGTTTTATTGCATCCAGTGCCGAGTCAATGGAACCGTGCCCGGTGAGGATGAGGGTTTCCGTGAAGAGGTCCAGCTTTTTGATTTCCTTCAGCGTCGTAAGGCCGTCCATCCCGGGCATTTTGAGATCCAACACAACCACATCGAAGTTCTCTCTTTCAAGGTTACGAATAGCCTCATCCCCGCTATTGGCCGTTGCGACCCGGTACCCCCTGCTTGACAACAGCTTCGACATATTTTCGGTAAAGACAACCTCATCATCTACCAATAATATTTTTGCTCCCAACATTGTTGATCCCCCCTTTCTGATATATGAACCTTGCCAAAATTCGGGCTAAAAAGTGTGTACATCTTCAATATCCTTTTGCAGGTCGGCTGGAGGATTGTATGGGAAAAAGAGCGTGAACTGAGTCCCTTTACCAAGCTCGCTCTCCACGGTGATGTCCCCCCCAAGCCTTTTGACCGTGCTGTAACAGATGGAAAGGCCCAATCCTGTTCCCCTGCCGACCTGTTTGGTGGTAAAAAACGGATCGAATATCCTCTCCAGGTTTTTCGGTGAGATACCGCACCCCGTATCTTCAAACGTGATGCTGACTCCCGCTTTCGCGCTGTCGTTTCTGGTTCTGATCCTGATACTTCCGTATGGCTTGCCCTCATGGGCGTCTATGGCATTGGTGATTATGTTCAGGAATACCTGTTGAAGCTGAGAGGGATCAGAGAGCACGGTTTGCAGACCTTCCTCAAGATCGGTAAGGAATTTTATGCCGCCTGACCTGGCCTCTCTTTCCATGAGGTTGATGACCTCACACAGGAACTCGTTAAGATCAACGGGTTCAATAACCGACTTGGTGCGGCGGGAAAAACGGAGCAGGTTCTCTGTAATGCGCTTGCACCGCTGAATCTGCATGTCTATCTGGGACATGGAGTTGTTGAACTGATCCATGAAATCGCGGGGCAGAAGAGGGCTTTGCTTTGCCAGATCCATGAGGATTTGCCTTTCGGTCAAAATAATGGCAAGAGGATTATTGATTTCATGGGCAACACCCGCCGAAAGTTCACCCACGGAGGCCAATTTGCCTGCCTGCATCAGTTGTTTGTTCAGACCGTCGGCTTCCAGATCACGTTTCTTGATGATCTTGATCATATGGCTCGTGATGAAAACGGCAACGATCAGAATAGCGCATGCACTCAACACGAGAAAGACCAGCGCCGCCAGATTTGCGTGGTTGACATCATTGAATGCCTCGGAATAGTCTTGCCTGACCACCAGCATCCATTGGGGCTGTTTCAGCCAGCCAAAGGCAATGAGCTGTCGCGGGTGAGGCGGTCCGGCATGGTTTGTGCTTTTATCTTCCATCCGGACTTCAATCCCTTCGCAGGGCTTCCCAAGCGGCTGTGATGCCTTTTCCATGATTTTTCCGCTGAACCGGGGCGATGTCTGATAAATCCCGGACCTGTTCAGGAGGTAAACTTCCCCGGTCTTCCCGATTCGCACGTTTTCCACAAGGGAGCGGAAGCTCTCTGTATCGATTGTTGCCCTCAGAATCCATTTTCTCCCGTTTTCAGACCGGGTGACCGCGACAATGAAATGGGGTACCTTGCGGAATCCCATGAACATGTCGCTTATGTAGACCCCCTCTTTCATGACCTCCTTGAACCAGAAGGCCTTTGAATAATTCTTATCCATTAGGTTGTAAGGCCCGATGTATGCCAAATGTCTTCCTCTTTCGTCGATGACCCCCAGGTCGGTAATGGATCTGTATTCACTGTTCAGGATATCAAAGACATGGGCCAGGTTTGAGACGTTTACAAGGTATTCCTTGGGATGGGTCTTGGCAATCACTTGTAGACCGGAAACGCGATTTTTCAGGAAAAGCTCGATGATTTTCCGGTGATTTTCGACCTTTGTGTGGAAGGAAAGCATCATCCGGTTCCTTGCAAAGCGCGTGTAGTAGTTGTTTATGCCCCACCCAACCAGGAGAAGGGGGATCAACGAACAAAGCAGGGTCAGGAGTATAAACCTCCGAAAGAGCCGGCGATAATAACCCTCCCTGGCAGTGCCGTTTCCATTCTTGTACTGGTTGGAGTTGGCCGGACTGGAATTGTTCATCTTGAAATTTCCCGAAAAAGGTCCCCTTGTTATTTGAAAAGACAGTTTTTTCCGCCTTCATTCTTCTTCAAGATATATGCCATAGCCTGACGGAGGAAATGCTTCAGGTGAATGGGTTTAACATATTGAATTATAAGGTTTTGTCAAGAAAGGCTTATGAAAGGGATGACGATGTGTACACTGTCGGGTTACTGATCGTGAAACTTCCTGTTTCCATTCCGGGGAAGTATTGCCGGAGGTCTGTGAAGGAACATCGCTCAAGTTGGAACGAATAACTATGCCGGCATTTGCCAGTATTCTCCGTGTATCTCCATTGATTTTTTCAGGAAAGACAGTTTTGATTGGGCTGAGTGTCTTATCCGCTCGATTTGTTTCTGTTCGAGCGTCTGTACCCCACACAGTTCCTGCATGACTCTAAGGCCGCATTGTCTGATGCCTTCGAGGCTGTAGCCACCCTCCATTACAAAGGCGATGCGGCCGCCACAGACTTCTTCCGCAATTTCGAGCAAAAAGAGAGTAATCAAAGCATACCCTCCCGGGGTAACGTTCATGCTGCCCAGGCGGTCATACGCATAGAGATCAAAACCGCATGATACCAAAATTATGGCCGGACCATATTCCCTGGCCAGGGGGGCAAGAATGAAATGGATAATCCGGCACATTTCCCTGTCTCCGTAACCTTTCCGGAGGGGGATATTGACGGTAAACCCTTCCCCCTTTCCCTTTCCAACTTCTCTCAGACCGCCGGTCCCCGGGTAGGCGGGAAATTGATGGAGAGACGTGTAAAGGACCTGATCAGTATCGTAAAACACGGCCTGGGTGCCGTTTCCATGATGCACGTCAATATCTACAATCATGACCTTTTCCGCGTGAAGCCTTTCTATCAGATAGACGGCCCCGACGGCCACGTTGTTGAACAGGCAAAATCCCATGGCCCTGTCCGCGCCGGCATGGTGGCCGGGCGGCCTGACAAAGGCAAAACCCCGTTTTCCCCTGCCGTTCCAGATGTTATCGACCAGTCTGCATACTCCTCCCACAGCCAGTCGCGCAATTTCATAGGATTTTGCCGTCGCCTGGGTGTCCAGGTCAAAAGAGGTGAGCGGCTTGCCTGCGCTTCCGGCCACCTGCCTGATATATTCGGGTGTGTGCACCAGGGCGAGGTCCTCAAGCGATGCCGGCGCGGGTTTCACTTTCACCCATTTCCCATGGAGAGACGGGTGCCGTAACACAGCGTCCGCGGCCCCGATACG
This sequence comes from Deltaproteobacteria bacterium, assembly GCA_019307945.1. Lineage (GTDB taxonomy): Bacteria > Desulfobacterota > DSM-4660 > Desulfatiglandales > Desulfatiglandaceae > B17-G16. Next base: position 4,038 of record JAFDIS010000131.1, read on the forward strand.
TCGGGGATTTTCCAGATGGGGAAGGTTTTCTAGGTGGAGTTTAAATCGGTCATCCTGGATCACCAGCACCGGCTGTGCTTTCTTCGCAGGCCTTCTTACGGCAGGAACGCGCTCGAGTCCGTATTGAACAAGGTCGTCCGACTCCGGTATCCGCGCCCGGTACTTGAGCAAGGCCCTTATTGCCGTCCGGGCAAATTGGGGATTTGAGTTCGGCTTGAGGCATTCCCTGATAGACGCAACAGCGATATCTCTCAAGGATTTTTCCTCCTCACTCCTTGCTTCCCGGCGCAAAAACCTCACGTGCCTTGCTATGATTGCGTTGAGGTCGCGGACAGCACCCTTTTTCAATGGCCCGGCGTTGTTGGCCATTGACACAATCACCCTGGAAAGATGCCCCTGAGGCCGTTTCAGCCTATATCCCGCAAGCCCCCTTGATTGAAAGCCAAGCGATTGATAAAACCCCCTAGCCCCGATCTCTGAATCAAGGGAGATCGTTTTTACACCCCCAAGTTCATTCTTGCCCAGCAGCCATACACCCGAAACCAGGAAGGTCCCTATCCCCCGCAAGGATCCCAGATGTCCTAATGTCTCCCTGCTCGGACTGTTTGCAACCGTGGCGATATATTTGATCTCAATTTCCGGGAAAAAGGGTTTAGCTTCCAGCGTGATGAAGACCAACCCGAGTATCTGTTGGTCCACAAGACAGATAAATAGATTGTTTTCCATGCCTCTTATCAGGCAATTCAAAAGGAATCTGACATGAAAAAACTCCAGGTTCAGGTCCGCCACCTGTATCAGGCTGTCCATGCAATAGGGAAAGGCGGTAAAACAGGCGTCAATGCCGCTTCCCACGGTCCCTTGGTACCACACAGGGGATTCGGCTTTCAATCGGGACGTATCCAGGGGCTGATCATCGAGCTTGATTTTTTCAAGGGAGGAAATACGTGTTGTTTCCGGCGATGGTGTGCCGGTATGTTTCTGATCATTGCCCCGGGAACGGGTGCGGAAGTCCGCCGGGCTCTTGGACACTTTTTTTGCGCGCGCCATGGCGTAATCGATCTCGTGGAATACCATAAACCGGAGTCCCTCCCGACGGATATCCCGGGACATATCGCGGTATCCCATATCCATTTTCGCACGTCTCAGCACTTCTTTCCTGACAAGTTCCCCATAGTTCACCATGAGGGCCTGTTCTATCGGGGCGATGCCCTCATTGAAAAAAACGAACTTGTTTACAGGGATTTCCCGGCCTGCAAAAAGGAAAGAAAGGTAATTACCTGCGGATGATCTATCCTGCCGGGAAGGAACGTCAATACGTCCTTCGTCCAGCATCTGGGACAATGAATAGCCTGCTGCAGGATCCCGTGCGGCTATGGCATCAATGGCTTTTTTTATGTGCTCTCTCTTGATCATGACGGAGCGGCCGTCGCGGCTCGCGTAGCCTCATCGATCCTGGAAGGCCTGACCTTGAATGGGATCAGGATGGTAAAAGAAGCCCCACGGCCCGGAGAACTCCTGACGGAAATACTTCCCCCCAGGGTGTCCATAATATCCGCGCAAATGGAAAGGCCAAGGCCGATCCGTCCGGTCCTGGTGGTAAAAAAAGGATCGAAAATCTTATCAATGGCTTCTTCCGGAATTCCCGGACCGTTGTCAGCAACGGTTACCGTAACCCCGCCCTGTTCCGCTCCCGTGGCAATACGGATCTCCCCGTTTTTGTCTATGGAGTACACAGCGTTCAGGACGATATTGAGGAAGACCTGGTTGAGCTTGGACCGGTCACTGGACACGACGGGGAGACCTTCTTGATATGCGGAATGAACGGCAATATTTCTGAAGCGCAGCTCATTATCCAAAACACCCAGCACCTCTTTCAACAGTGCGTTTACATCCAACTCACCGGCTATGCGGTCGTGGGGTCTGAAAAAGCCGGTAAACCTCTCGATGATTTTTTTGCCCCTGGATATCTCCGCCCTGATCTCATACATGGTGCGGTCGATTTCATGAAGGTCCCCCTGCCTGATTGCCTCGGCCGTCCATGCGGCGGCTACATCTATATTGGCCATGGTGTCGCCAATTTCACGCAGAAATCCGGGAGAAAGCTCCACTGAAGAGACGAGGTGACTGATGCGCTGGAATTTCTGTCCCAATACCTGAATGCTCCGTCGTTTGATTTCCAATAGCGTGACCAGATAATTGGTGGTCAGGAGTACCGTCATAACGATCAGGATGCTTCCCAGGACAAAGACGACGATGCCGATGTTGCGGACGCGATGCAGTGCGGTGAAGACACTGCCGCGGTCGATTTTTACGACACACAGCCAGGGCACTCTTTGCAGCCAGACCATGGCGCAAAATTCTCCCCTATACTCCTCGATTTTCACCCCTTCAAAGGGTTCTATGTCCCTGAATTCGGACTGTGTCATGAGTTGGTTCCCGGTGCGGGGGTTGGACTGGAAAACCCCTTTCCGGTTGATCAGAAACGCATCTTTGCTGGTGGAAATATGCGTGCTTGAAACGATTTTCCGGAAATACGTGGCGTCCACCGTGGCTCGCATAATCCACGTGCCGGTCTTTCCCTTCCTCTTGACGGCAATGATAAAGTGCGGCACCTTGCGAAATCCCAGGAAAACATCACTCACATACTCTCCCTTTTCCATCACAGACCTGAACCAGGCCGCTTCCCTGTAATTTCGCGACATGAGGTCGTATGGGCCCACATAGGCCAGGTGGTTGCCGTTCCCGTCAATAATACCCAGATCGGTAAAGCAGGGCAATTCGCCTTGGAGGGAATGAAACACCGATTCCAGGGTCTTAGGAGTTGTAAGTATCTGTAGATTCAAATTCGCGGAAAGCAGCCGGATGTCCTTCATACGTTCCGCAAGGAAGTGGTCTATGGCCTCCTTGTGCTGGATGACCTCTGTGCCCAGACCTTCCAGGGTTTTTTCCTTGAGGGCGGAGATACTATAGAAGTACATGCCCCCGCCGATGACAAGAAGGGGGAGAAAGGAAGCAGCCAGAAGCGCCACGATGACCCTGTTCCATACCCCGCGAAAATAGGGGAAGTCCTTCCCGGTGATAGTATCGAGGGTATCGGAAGCGTCTCTCATGGCTTTTCTCTCCCTGTATCTTATTCTATCTCTTTTTCCACGTAGCGCAGGATATCCTGCAACTTTATGATGCCGAGCATCTTCCCTGCCCTGATGACGGGCACGAAGCGTACGTTATGGACAATCATCTGGTTGGCCACGTCCGTAAGAGAGGCATTCGCTGCGGTGGCAATGCGGCAGGGCACCATTATTTCGTCCACGCTTTTTTGAGGCAGCAACCCAGGGTCCCTGACGAGGTCCTGCCAGGTAAGGGTCCTGCCTGCGTGGACGTTCCGGGCCTCCCGGAGCAATGCGCGCTTGGTTACCACACCCTGAAGCCGGCCTTCACGGTCAAGGACATATGTTTCCTCTACCGCCTCTTCCCCCGGGGCCCTGCTCATCATCTGCAATGCCGTGGTGAGCGGATCTTGCGGTTGAAGCCCCTTGAAAGGGGAGAGAACGATTTCATTGACCAGTTTCCTGGGCCAGAGCACCGGATGACGTCTCATGGTCTCCGTCTCATGGGCCTCTTCTATTTTTTCGATAAGGTCCTCTATGTCACAGGGCTTCATGAGGTAATCGAATGCCCCCTCCCGTATGGCCCGGGTCCCTGACGAGAGGCTTGCATGGCCGGTGAGCATGATCACTTCCGTATCCGGCGACAGCGTCTTGATTTCCGTCATTGCAGTCAGCCCGTCCATGCCGGGCATCTTGAGGTCCAGGACGATCACATCAAACAGTTTCCCGGATTTGATCATGTCAACGGCGTCATACCCATTAAAGGCCGTGGACACATCAAATCCGCGGCCTTTTAATAGGGTGGCCATATTTGTTACAAATTGCTCCTCGTCATCCACGAGGAGGACCCGGATTTCATCCGTCATAATATGGCACCTCTTCCACGAGTTTTATTACCACGAAGGCAGACGCTTTTCAAGCGACGTCCTTACCCGCGCAGATGATCCCGCTCTTTTCTTTCCACCTCAAAGGCCTGCCACTCCCGGGAATCATGACAGGAACAAAACGATGGCGCAGAATGCCAGGGAAATTACCCAGAGGGAATGACTGACGGCACCCTTTTTTACGGGGTGAAAATGGGCCTCGGAGCGCCTGTGACCCTTTTCGCAGACGTATTCCGTGACGGGCAGCCCGGTTCTCTTGCTCACGAATCTCTTTCGCGTGACCGGCACGCCGCAGGGTTCGCCTGTCTTGTCCATCTTTTTTGCACAGGTAAAGCGTGCTCCCATGAGGAGGCTCACCAGGTTGTAGACCCAGTTCCATGCGGTGGCAAAAATAAGGAGGGAGATAAAGAATACCAGCATGTGGACCTTGGAAAGGCCCATGTTGGCGAGACTTGTCCCCAATTGTTCCGGGTTGAGCGGTCCTTTGACGCCACCGAAAAGCCCCAGATAATAGAGGGGAAAACAGATGCCCATGGCGATCATGGAGAAACCGATGCTCCTCAGCCGCCTGCGGAGATAAACCCGGTTGGCCTGTTCACCTATTGAGGAAATTTCGTTGCCGGACTTTTCATATTTTTTAAAATGATTCATGACTAAACCTTTCGCGATGGCGGCCGGGGGAGCGGGATACTCCGCCCTTAAAAGGCAGGATATCCCGCCATGCCCGGCGGTGGAGCTTCCAGGCTTAACCTTAACCGGCGAGTTTCTTGATAACGCCGGGAATAATCTTGTAGAAGCATATGATCGCCACAATAACGCAGTAGGCCGGGACCACTACCCTCCACATCTTCTCGGGAAAGACACGTGTCGTATAAGGTGC
>JAFDIS010000029.1 GCA_019307945.1 Deltaproteobacteria bacterium
TGCCACCCAAAGGGCTAAGGTCTGACAGGATCTACAGGATTCACAGGATTATTTTTTCGGAGTTCCTGTCGGAACGAATGCCGGACGTGGTGCTTGCCTGGAAAACCGGTCCCGGAACGGACCTCGAGGGGGCGTAGCGGGACGTGGCTTGGCGCGTAGGCCCCCTTTCGCCGCAGGCGATGGTGTTTTGCCGGTTTCGTCCGGAAACCGGCAAACAAATCCTGTCCATCCTGTAAATCCTGTCTAAAAAGAGAATGCATTTGGGTGCGAAGAACGCCCGCGGCTGATCCCGCCAGGGAGGAGGGGAAGAGCACGAGGCAAACGCCGGGCCCGGGTTGGCTTGACCGTGATTCCGGGGGGTGAGAGCTGCTTGGAGGAAGGACGGGCAGGGGAAAAGTCACAAATCAAGATCTGACCCCCTCCCCCGTCCTTGAAGTACGTTGCAGCGACTGAATCCGAAGCGCCTGTCTGCGTGCGGAGACGCACAGGCAGGCAACACCGAAGATGCTGCAAAATCGGAAATCCCGGAGGGTTTCAAATTTTGGTGATCGAATGAAGACCCACGCTCCGCTTGGGCGGACCCCATCGGGTGGTGATTCAGACAGCCTCATTGCAACCGATCTCTGTAGAAACAATGAGGAACCGTTCCTCATCAAAATTTGAAACGCTCAATTTGGGTTGAAATATGAGGTCCTTATGGGGGGTGTCAGTCCTTTTTCATCTTCTTCCGCCTGATGCCCGCCAGTCCCAGCAGCCCGGTCCCCACCAGCAGCATGGTCGCAGGCTCGGGGACGGGGTTAGGTCCAGTTCTAACTGTCAAGGTGATCGTGGAATAGTCGAAATGGCAGTCAGGGTCAAAGCCGATGCCGAAATGATCAGACGACTTTGAGTAGGTGGTCAGCAAGCTCAACTCTGAGAGGTCGAAGTTATAGGAGATGTTCGTCGTCCCCGTAAAAAAGTAGTACTTGTTGTCACCCTTAGTCTTATTTGGATCCTTATCCTTTCTATTGCCGGCGGTGAATAGGTGCACTTGACTGGGGGCATCCTTTTGTGTTTCGAACCAGTCGATAAAATCATCGTTGGTATCGTAAACTTTTGTTACGTTTCCCCAGCTGGAAGAGGACGTGTTCGGTGGCACATATACCTCATCCAAAAGGTGGACATAAAGATCATATGGTTCTTGAGTACTCTTATAATAATCCCAGTTGCGCAGTCCTGTAATGGAGAGGTTGGCACTTGTGATATATTCTCCACTTGGGGGTGCCCAATTGATACCCCATTGGTAGACACCATTGTGTGCAAATCTCATGGGGGACGGAGAAAACGTATGGTCCGTATACGTCCCCGCCACGGCACTTCCCGCTGAAAAAAGGAAAACCACCAATAACAGGAATATCGTTCTTACCGTGTTTTTCATTTGGACCTCTTTCTTCAGCCTTTTTCGGTTTTCTGCTTGCTTGTGCCCGGCCGGGGACTCATCCCGGAAGTCTTCATCATCGCCACTCCCGGCCTATTTCTCCCAACGGCCGAGGCGGATCGCATTTCAAACCTGCCTTATATACAAGCAACCATCGTGCCAAACCGCACGCAGAGCCCAAAAAGATATGGGCTTTATTTCATTTATGATATCAATAGGTTGAGGCTGCAATTAAGGCGCCTTCCCTCCGATGAGCCTCCCTGGCCCCCAGTCTGTGTAATTCTTTTCCATCAAGGTAGGGAAATTTTTTTCCATCAAGAGAAAAAAATTACACACTTTTCGTGCCATGGCAGGGGGATGCGTGCCCCTGATGCGGCCGCCCACGCGTGCCCTATTTTGCGGCCATGGCCGCCATGATTGCGGCCCAGCCCTCCTTCAACGCCTCCCGGTGCGTCTCGTTGGCCAGGCCGATCCTCATGGCGCGCTTGCTGTACTTGATGGAGGCCGCAGGCCACTGGGCGATCTTGAGAGCCGTTTCCCGGGCCGCTGGCATCAGTTGCTCGTGGGGGACCACCTTGTTCACCATGCCGATGCGGTATGCCTCCTGCGCGCTGATCTGGTCGCAGGTGAAGAGCAACTCATTGGCGATGTGGCGGCCCACGATGGCGGGAAGGACCGTAAAGGCGCCGTAGCAGAGCGCGCCCACCTTGGGGCCGATGAAACCCAGAACCGCGTTTTCCGAGGCTATGATCATGTCGCACAGGAGCGCCTGCTGCATGGCGTCTCCAAGGGTGTAACCGTGAATCGCCGCGATGGTGGGTTTGTCCAGGGTGAAGAGGAGTTCCTCCTGTTTGAGGCTGGTGAATTCTTCCATGTTTTCGAGGGGATCGTCATTGTCGTGGCCCGAGGAAAAGGCCCGGCCCGCGCCCGTGAGGATCACCACGCGGATCTCGTCGTCGGCCTCCATTTGGGAGAGCGCCTCGTAAAGCTCGTTTTTCATCTCCAGGTTCATGGCGTTGAGCTTCTCCGGCCGGTTCATGGTTAGGATGCCCACGGGTGCCTGTTTTTGGTAAAGAATGGTCCGGTATGCCTTCATTATTTCCTCCTTTACTGATAATGCGTGGTGCGGCCGCGCAGGGCAGGCGCGGGATTCTTCGGGCTCTTCAAAGGGCCAACAGCGCCTCAGGACACCGTGCCTCGATTTTTCAGATACTCCTCAAACCCTTCCCGCCGCGGGGGCGTGAAGGGGACCTGGTCGAGGTCGTCGGCGATGGGCAGCCGCCCGTAGGTCTTGCAGGCCGCCACGGCCACATGAATGTGGTCAGGGGGTGTCTCCGCGGCGATCTGGTTGAGGTAGATGCTGAATCCCCCGTTACGACCAAGGACGTCGATGTAATGCCTGATCCTGGCCGCTATCTCCTCCACGGGGCCTTCCCTGAGGAGTGCCGAGTCCACGCCCGCGGTGACAAAGACCTGATGTTTTTCCGCAAAATCCCTGACCCGTTCAGGTCCCAGAGCAAAGAGGTCCGGGTCCAGGACGCTCAGAAACCCCGGGCTGCATCGGAGCTTTTGGGCGAAAAGGCGTTCGGGGTCCCGGGCGTTTGCGTCCCCCCAGTGCCCCCTGATGACCACACGGGGGCCCAGGTGTTCCCGGAGACGTTCCACATAGGAGACCACATATTCGTCCATCATGTCCAGGGTGATCATGGGCGGCGAGGCCCAGGCGTCATACCCGTCCGCCAGGAGGCGGGGGTTGCCGGTTTCCTCCCTCATCGCCGCCACAAAGGGAACGATTACCTCGTCGCACAGGAACCGGAACAGGCGGTGGACAAAGCCCGGCCGCTCCACCATGTCCATGACGAGCCGCTCATAGCCCCTGATGTTGCAGGCCAGGCTGAAAGGGGCGCAGAAAAAGGCGCCCGCCGGTTTTCCCCGCTTCGCCGTGTAGGCCCGGTTCACTTCATGGACCCATGGCATGCGCCCTGATTTTCGGGGGTCGGGAGGCCTCAGCTTGTCCAGGTCCGAAGGCGAGGAGATCAGCGGCTCGGTCCGGTCCACGTCCGGTATTCCATGCTCGGGGAAGACCATTTTCTGGCCCAGGGCCTCGGCCTCGATGTTGTAGATGTCCCAGAGGGTGTTGGGCGCGTCGAACCCGTAGTAGTCGCTTACCCGGAGCTGGATTTCGGCAAAGGTTTCAGCCTCGGTGAAAAAGCGGCGCGAAGAGACCCGTGCCAAACGGGGGCCGTGGTCCAGGCACTGGGCGGCGATGGGAATGCGTCGCTGTTGGGGTGGTTTGGTCATCGCGTTCATCCTTTGCCCTTGGCGTTTACGGAAATCCTTGCCGAAAAGATAAGGTTTTCTATAATAGACTTTCAATGACGACAATGGCAATGGATTACAAGGCGCCGACTCAAATGAATTTTGAATGCGGATATCACGTGGCACTCCCCTCCTTGGAACCCGGACTGAGAGAGGAAGAGATGTCGGTAACTGTCCGGGGAGAGAAAAGGCAAGATGGATCGGAAGGAGATCATACACCGCCTGAAGACCTTCAAGCGATCGAACCGGCATCGCGAGAACATTGAACGGATCGGTCTCTTCGGCTCAGCGGCTCGAGGGCACATGGCTTCGCAGAGTGATATTGACGTGGTGGTGCATTTGAAGCGACAAGATCTCTTTGATCTTGTCGGCATCAAGCTGGACCTGGAGGGAGACCTTCGGTGCCGTGTAGACGTGGTGAGCTACAGAGAGAAAATGAATCGCTTTCTCAAGCAAAGGATCGACAATGAGGCCATCTATGTATGACCGTGACCTTGCACGGGAGATCCTGGACCAGATTTATCGCTCCACTCAAACCATCCTAAAGCGTTTCGAACCCGTTGAAACGGTTGAAGATTTCACGGGATCAGATTCCAACACTACTTCGATGTGAACGCAGAGGCCATTTTCGAAGTGTGCCGTCAACATGTCCCAAGACTTGCGGAAGTGCTGAGAAAGATTCAAGCCGACATCTGAGGGCTTAAGGACATGGGTATGATCCTCTCCCGCTACGCCCCCCGAGAGGGGAATGGGACCTCTACCCCACCCCTCGGGGCGGTGTTAAGCAATCCCGTGCCGAGGTGTTAGCTGCTGTGTGCCAACGGTAAACGCGCCGCCGGTGCAACAGGGATTGTGCACCGGTCTTCCGGAAGCGTGGCCCGCGCACCTATTCCACAAAACCGTAGTGGTAGATTTCGTACTCGGTCTTGCCGCCCAGAAGTGCGTCCAGTTCGTCCTGGACCGCGTTGCGCTCGGCGCTCTCCACCCAGGTCTTCCAGGCCTCCGAAGACTCCCACGTGCTGATCACCAGGTACTCGTCCGGCTTGTCCAGGCGCCTCATGGTCTCGCCGGAGATGTAACCGGGCTGCTCCGTGGCGAGGATGCGGAGCTTCCGGAAAAGGGGAATGATTTCCTTTGCCTTGTTCAGGGGGACCTTGCGCTTGATGAGGACTTTGACCGCCATGATGTTCTCCTTTCCTGGGGGTGGATCATTCGGTTGAAAGAACGGGGAGTAGGGGTTTAGTTCTCACGTGCCTTGGCACCTTGGAAGCACCGGCCTCGGAGTCGGCCGTCCGTAGAGCCGAACAAGAGGTGCGGGTGGCCCGACCGGTGCCGGATGACCAACTCTGATAAATCATATGAGAACGAGGGGACTGGTTCAAGGAAAAAGACCGGTTCCTGCAAGGCATTGACTTTAGAGTTCCAAAACGTTAGCTTTAGATCAACTGAAATTGGCAAAATGAGGGACTTCCATGCCTCGCTATATAGACGCCAAAGAATTCAGGCAGCGGTTTTCGACCATGGCCGAAAAAGTCAAGGGGGCAGGCGAGACCACCGTCCTCAAGCGATCGATACCTCGATTACAAGTAGAGCCCTGCTGCCCATCCAGGCCTAAGGCTCACGAGTAGCCGTGCATGGCGGTCAAATGCCGGGGGTAGGGGCCGTCGAGACAAAAGGGCGATGGAGGTCGTCCAATGAAGGCAAGCCTATCAATCTCCCGTGAAGGCGTTGCGGCCTTCTGCCGGAAGCATGGAATCCGGCGACTGGCGATTTTTGGATCGGCGCTGCGGGGAGACTTTCGCCCGGACAGCGATGTGGATGTTCTGGTGGAATTTGAACCGGATCGCATCCCCAGCCTGCTGGGCATGGCTCGTCTGGAGCGAGAATTGTCTCCGCTTTTCGGCGGAAGGAAAGTGGATTTACGAACGCTGGAAGACCTGAGCCCCTACTTCCGGCATAGCGTCATGGAAGAGGCGGAGGTGCAGTATGCGCAAGGGTGATGTCGCGCGATTACGGCACATGCTGGACGCGGCCCGGGAAGCCCGTTTTTTCACCGAGGGTCGAAGCCGCGCCGACCTCGACACCGACCGGCAAGTTGAAGCGATACGCCGTTGATGGAACATGCCGTCATTTTGGCCCCGTTTTTTGCCTGGTTTCGACATAAAAAAGGGGTTGAGGAAAATCCTCTAACCCCTTGAATTTACTCCATGGTGGGCGGTGCGAGATTTGAACTCGCGACTTCCACCGTGTGAGGATGGCACTCTCCCGCTGAGTTAACCGCCCGCGATACTCGGTTCAAATACTACGAAACAGGGTTCCTTGTAAATAGAAAAGTTGGTCGGAGTACCTCCTATGAAAGGCCCACCAGGCGTTTCATGACGGCCACCTCCTCGGGCTCCAGGTGCCGGTATCGCCCCACCTTGAGGTCCCCCAGGGCGAGGGAGCCAAACCCGATGCGGATCAGGTGAATGACGCGGTATCCCGCAGCCTCCGCCATGCGTCTTACCTGGCGGGACTTGCCGCGGGTGATGGTCATGCGGAAAACGCTGCGTGAGGGGCCTTTTTCCAGGAGAGTGATGGAGGCTGGGCCGCTGGGGCCGTCCTCCAGGCTCACGCCCCTGGAAAGGTCTCTGAGGGCCTTGGGGCTGATAACGCCCGAAACCGTCACCTTGTACACCCGGGGGATGCGGTAGCTGGGGTGGGTGAGTCTGTAGGCCCACTCCCCGTCGTTGGTGAGCAGGAGGAGACCCATGGTGTCGAAATCGAGCCTGCCCACGGGGTAGACGCGTTCATTTATGTCGTGCAGCAGGTCCGTGACCAGGGGTCGACCCTGGGGGTCGCTCAGGGTGCAGATGGTGCCGAAGGGCTTGTTCAGCATCAGGTAGAGACGCCGGGAGGGTCTGGAGATCTCCTTTCCGTCCACCAGGATCCGGTCCCGGCCCCAGAAGGCCTTTGTGCCCACCTCCCGCACCACCCGGCCGTTTACCGAGACCCTGCCCGCCAGGATCCACTGGTCGGCCTGCCTCCGCGAGCAGAGCCCTGCCAGGGAGAGGATGCGGTTAAGCCGCAGCGGTTGGTCCTGAGCCGTTGCCGCCTTCTTCTTCTCCCGTTTTCTCATCTTGTTGGGCCCCCGTGTCCGTGGGTGTGCCTTCATGGGCGGTTTCAGCCTCCAGGGCCTTGATTTCCTTGAGTTTCGGCAGGGCGTCGATGGATTCCAGGTCAAAGACCTCCAGGAACCGCTTGGTGGTCCCGTAAATCAGGGGGCGGCCGGGCAGGTTTTTCCGTCCCATGATCCTGATGAGATCCTTTTCCATGAGGGTCCGCAGGATTCCCCCGACGTCAACTCCCCTCAACCGCTCGATTTCATGGCGCAGGATGGGTTGCTTGTAGGCGATGATGGCCAGTGTTTCCATGGCCGCCCGTGACAATCGCGTGGGAGTCGATTTGAACATGCGCAGGATATGCGGGGCATACTCGGCTCGCGTGCGGAACTGATAGCCCCGGGCCACCTTTTTGATCACGAAGCTGCGCGCCATGGCCTCATATTCTTCCCTGAGTTCATCGAGGGCCTTGCGTACGTCGCCCACGCGCACCTCCGGCAGCCAACCGCAGATGTCCTTGGGCTCCAAGGGCCTGTCCGAGGTGAAGAGCAGGGCTTCAATCACTGATTTGAGGTTTTCCCGGTTCATCACCCTCACCATTTGGCGCGTCCAAGCGCAGACTGACGCGGATGTCGCTTTGCGGATCCATCTGAAAGACCTTCACCAGGCCGATGTTGACCATCTCCAGTAGGGCGAGAAACGTCACGATGCATTCTTCCACCGTGCGGTCTTCTTCGAAAAGCTCCGAGAAAAACAGGGTTCCGCTTTCCCTCAGCCGGGCCATGATGTGTGCGGTCTTCTGTTTGACGGTCCATCGCTCGAGCCTGAAATTGAGCTGTTCGGGCGGCCTCAGGCGCTCGGTCACCTGCTTGAACGCGTCGATGAGCTGGAAGAGGCTCACGTTGAGTTCTTCTTCGGCCTGGTCCGCCTCGGAAAGGACGTCCCCCGGTATCCTCCTGGAAAACACGTCCCGGTCAAGGATGGGGCGCGCGGCGAGATCTTGGGCCAGTTCCTTGTAACGCATGTATTCCAGCAACGGCCTGGCAAGTTCCATGCGCGGGTCCTCGGCCTCTTCGTCGTCCGCGTATTCGGGGAGCAGCATCTTGGACTTGATGTGCATAAGGGTGGAGGCCATGAGAAAAAAGTCGCCCGCCAGGTCGATGTTCAAGGATTTCATCAGGTCCAGGTATTCGAGGTACTGCTTGGTGATCGTGGAGATGGGGATGTCGAAGATGTCCACCTCGTTCTTATGAATGAGGTGGAGAAGGAGGTCCATGGGTCCCTCGAATATTTCAAGCTTGACCTCGTAATAATTCACCTTGGATTTCCCCTGACCCCTCAGATCTTGACCGCGGCACGGACTTCCTCCAGGGTGCGTCCAGCCACCCGGGCGGCTCTCCGGTTGCCCTGGGCCACGATTTCCCGCACCCGTTCCGGATCCGCTTCCAGTTCCCGCCTCTTCTCCCTAATCGGCGCCATGCCCTCCACCAGGTTGCGGGCCATGATCTTCTTGCACTCCACGCACCCGATGCCGGCCGAGCGGCACTCTTCATTGACCCGGGCCACGGTCTCAGGCTCCGAATAGATCTCGTGGAACGTGTAGACATTGCACACGTCGGGATCCCCGGGGTCGCTTCTCCGCGCCCGCTGTGGGTCCGTGATCATCTGCATGACCTTTGTGCGGATCTCCTCTTCCCCGTCGGAGAGGAAAATGGCGTTCCCATAGCTCTTGCTCATCTTCCTGCGGTCCAATCCCAGGAGCTTCGACGTGGGTGTGAGGAGCACGTCGGGCACCGGGAACACTTCGCCGTAGAGGTGATTGAAGCGTCGGGCGATCTCCCGAGTCAGTTCCACGTGGGGGGCCTGGTCCTCGCCCACGGGTACGCCGTTGGCCTTGTACATGAGTATGTCTGCGGCCTGGAGCACCGGGTAGCCCAGGAAACCATAGGTGTAGACATCCCGCTGGGAGAGTTCCCGCAGTTGCTCCTTGTAAGTGGGGTTGCGCTCCAGCCAGGGCAGGGGGGTGATCATGGAGAAGATCAGGTGGAGTTCCGCGTGCTCCTTGATCGCCGACTGCACGAAAAAAGTGGAGACATCCGGGTCGAGGCCCACCGATATCCAGTCGATGATGATGTCGAGAGTGCTTTCGCGGATGATGTCGGGGTTGGCATATTCGCTGGTCAGCGCGTGCCAGTCCGCTATGAAATAGTAGCAGCGGTACTCTTCCTGGAGTTGCTTCCAGTTGAGCAGGGCCCCGTGCAGGTGTCCCAGGTGCATTTTTCCGGTGGGTCTCATTCCGCTCACGATTACCTTTTTGCTCATTCCTTGCTTCTCCTTAAAATGTCGATCGCTGGGCCGCTCACCGCGGGGCGAGAGCCCGGCCCGGGGGATTTTATCCTCGCTTGGGCCGAGAAAATCAAGGGGGACGCAACCACGCGGATCATGCCGCGCCGGGCCCCGGCTCGAAGTTCCTCCGGACGAACCGCTTCTCGCCCGCCTTTGTCCTGACCTGGTTGTTGAGCCTTGCCTCCAGGAGACGCTCGAAGATTCGGCTGAAATGGGGACCAGGCTCATAGCCCATGGCTATCAGGTCCTTGCCTGTCAACAGCACCCTGGTATCTCTCAACCTCGTAAAATATCTCGATATGAGCCTTTTCACCTTTTCGTTTCCCGCCTTTGCCATGACGTAGAGGAGCATTTCCGTATCATAAGGGGCGAGCAATGTATAGAGGTGATAATTGTCCCCGTTGAAACGGAAAAGTCGCCTCAGAAGAAGCTCTTCGTTTTTCCGCTGATCCATGAGCCTCCTGCTCTCCGGATCGGTGAAGCCCAGCCGCCGGCCGAGTTCGTCCAGGGCGTCCTGGCCCAGTCCGCTGATGAGTCCGTACCAGTAGACCTTCCAGGGCCGGAAGACCTCTTCCAGATAGAGCAATTGGTACCAGGCCACCACCTTCTTGATCTCGTCGAAAAGGCTCAGGAGCTTGTCGCTTCCCTCCAGGTGGGGCGAGACGAAACGGAGCAGGTCCAGGCGCGCCATTCGTTCGACGCCCTTTCGAGGATCTTCTTCCTTGAGGATCAGTTTCAGTTCCATGAAGAGCCGCTTCCCTGAAAGCTCCCGAAAGCAGTCGATCTTGACCGCATTGCGGATCAGGGAAAGGGTCAGCTTTCCGATCTTGAACCCAAAGCGCTGTTCGAACCTGATGGCCCTCAGCACTCGGCTCGGGTCCTCCACGAAGCTCAGGTTGTGCAACACCCGGATGACACCCTCCTTGATGTCTTTCTGGCCCCCGAAAAAGTCGATCAGCGTGCCGAAATTCTTCGGGTTGAGCTTCACGGCCAGGGTGTTGATGGTGAAATCGCGGCGGTAGAGATCCATTTTCAAGGAACTGGTCTCCACCACCGGAGGGGCGGCCGGGGATTCGTAGTATTCCAGGCGGGCCGTGGCCACGTCCACCTTGAAACCGTCTGGGAAGACCAGAACGGCGGTGGCGAATTTCCGGTGGCTGCGTACGCGAACGTCTTTCCCTTCCGCAAAGGCGTGGGCGAATCGGATTCCGTCCCCCTCCACCACGATGTCAACGTCCAGGTTGTCCCTCTTGAGCAGGATGTCACGCACGAGCCCGCCCACGAGGTAGACCCCATAGCCCAGTTGATCTCCCACGGTTCCGAATTCCTTGAGGAGCCGCACGATCCCGGCCGGGAGGCGTTCCTTCAGAAGTCCAGTAAGGCTCTTCTTCCGCAGGGAGGACGGTGCGTTCCCGTTATGGTAGAGAAACTCAGGAACGATGGGTTCTCCCACCAGGATGTTCAACAGGTCAGTTCGGGTGATCACTCCCAGCACCCGGCCTTCCTCCACCACCGGCAGGATCCTGAGGCGGTTGCGGACGATCAATTCCTGGATTTCACTCATGGGCGCCTGAGGCGGGACCGTGGTGACCTCGATATTCATGTAGTCCCGGACGGGGACGTGTTCGAGGCCGAAAAAAGCCGCCTTTTCACCCACCTGCCTGGTGATGTATCCCAGCAGTGATTCGGCTTCATTCACCACCAGCAGCACGTTGATATCATAACGGGTCATCAGTTCCGCGGCCTTTCCCACGGAATCATCGGGAAGGATGTGAATGGCGGGCGAGGTCATCAGGTCCCGGGCCGTCTTGACCGGCTGGATCCCTTTCGCCAGAAGGGACATGAGGGTCTGCTCCACCTGCACCAGGGTCTGGTTTCGGATCGTGGCAGACGCCGCGTATGGGTGACCTCCTCCCCCCAGGGCCAGGGCCACGTCCGCCACGTTCACCTCTTCCTTGCGGCTCCGCGCCACCAGGTGAACCCGGTCTTCCATTTGGGCCAGGGCGAAGACCACGTCGAGGTTCTCCATCTCGATGAGCTTGTGCACAAGGACCGCAAAATCGCCGATGTATTCGTCACGGATCACCTTGGTGATGACCACTTCCACGCCGTTGATCACGTGCTTGGCCGCGGCCCTGGTCAGGTCGTGGAGGAGCCAGATCTGCTGTGCGGTGAGTTCGCGGGTCATCAGGTCGGCGATTATGTTGTGGTTGGCGCCCTGCTCGGTAAGCCAGGCCGCCGCCCGGTAGTCGTCCGGGGTGGTGGAGGCGAAGGTGAAGGAACCCGTGTCTTCGTGGATACCGAGGCACATGACCGTTGCCTCGTCCGGGGTCAGGGGTATCCCGCGTTCCCTGATCAGGTCGGTCAGGATGGCCGTTGTCGAGCCGGTGGGCCGAACGATTTCCAACTCGCCCCTGATATCTTCGCCCGATGCGGGGTGATGGTCGTAGATGTGAATTTCCAGGCCGTCCCTGTCGAGGATTTCCACGAATTTGCCGATGCGGCTTCGCTGCCTGGTGTCCACCAGGATGAGTTTTTCCACGCGGGACAGGTCCACCTGCCTCAGTTTCATGAAGTTGAAAAGGTAGGATACGGAATGAAGAAAAAAGTTGCGCAGGCTCTTTTCCTGAGACCCCGAAAAGACCAGGGCCGCCTCGGGGTAGAGTTTCGAAGCGGCGATCATGGACGCGAGGGCGTCGAAATCTGCGTTGACGTGGGTCGTTATAACCTCGCGTACCGCGGGGGCCGCCTCTTTGCGCCCCGGGCCCTTATCCGATTTGGCGTCCTTCATGGGTCGTCTCGGATTCCGGCTTCCGTGTGGATCGGAGACAAAAAAAGCCGGGCATCAAAACTGCACCGGCTGCGGAGAGGCCCCAAGAGCCTCCTTCACGGCTGCTTCAGATTCCCTTGAGTTTCTCGTCCTTTTCCTGCTTTGTCTTACAGTCGATGCAGAGGGTAGTGACCGGCCGCGCCTTGAGCCTTCCCTCGGCGATCTCTTCACCGCACTCCTCGCAGATCCCGTAGGTGCCGTTCTCTATCCTTTCGAGGGCCTCCTTGATCTTGCCGATCAATTTTCGTTCCCTGTCCCGGATCCGGAGCATGAAATTGCGATCCGATTCCATGGTGGCACGGTCGGTCGGATCCGGGAAATTGTCACCCTGGTCGGTCATGCCGCTCACCGTCCTGAGGGCCTCATCGAGAAGATCGTCCAGGCGCTGATTCAACAGGTTCCTGAAATACGCTTTTTTCTTTTCCGTCAACATGGTGGTGTGTTACAGGCTCCCTAAAAAATACTCACTCCTAGCATATCACTGTCGTGAAGTAAAGACAGAAGTAAAACCGGCCGCCCGTGAGGGACCCGGTCCTAAAACTTCGTCATTTTTTTCCAGAAAGTTTCCTTCTTTTTTCCGCCCGAGACATTGAGACCCTCCTCCTGGGCGAAGGCCTCCAGGAGCTCGCGCTGGCGCTGGTTCATTTTTCGCGGGATCTTCACCACGGCTCTCAGGAACAGGTCGCCCCGTCTCTGGTGGCTGCGGAGGCTCGGCATGCCTTTTCCGGGCACGCGCAACATGTCTCCGGGTTGCGTGCCCGGAGGAATCTCCAGGGTATGGGTTTGCTCGTCCCCCAGAACCGGGATCTCCAGCGTATCTCCAAGAGCGGCCTGGACGAATGATATGGGGAGGTTGCAGTAGAGGTCTTCGCCTTCCCGGGTAAAGAGTTCGTGTTCCCTGACGTGAATCACCACGAAAAGATCCCCCGGGGGGCCGCCGTATGCCCCGGGTTCTCCTTCACCCCGCAAACGGAGCTGGCTTCCTGTGTCCACGCCCGCGGGAATCTTTACTGTGAGGCGCTTTTCGGCCTCCACCTGTCCCTGTCCGCGGCACTCAGGGCACGGGTCCGTGATCACCTGTCCCTGGCCATGGCAGGTGGGACAGGTGGAACTGATCTGAAAGAATCCCTGGGACCGGATCACCTGCCCCCGGCCCTGGCAAGTGGGGCAGGTCCGGGGACTGCTTCCCGGCGCAAGACCCGTGCCCTCGCACCGGGCGCAGTTTTCCAGTCTGTGAAAGACGATTTCCTTCTCCCGGCCTGTAAAGGCCTCCTCGAGGCTCAACTCCACGTCGTAGCGGAGGCTGTTTCCCCGCATGGGCCGGGGGCCGCGGTCCCTTCTCCTGCCGAAGCCGAAAAAGTCTTCGAAGATGTCCCCGAAACTGCTGAAAATGTCTTCAAATCCGCTGAAGCCCCGGAATCCCGAGCCTTCAAGGCCTTCGTGGCCGAAGCGGTCATAGATCCGCCGTTTCTCCTCGTCACGGAGCACCTCGTAGGCTTCGGCGGCCTCCTTGAATTTTTCCTCTGCTTCCTTGTCCCCGGGGTTACGGTCCGGGTGGTACTTGAGGGCGAGTTTGCGGTAGGCCTTCTTGATCTCAGCCTCGCCCGCGTCCCTTCCCACCCCCAGGACTTCGTAATAGTCTCTCTTGGCCATGCCACGTCCTAGGAGGCGTTGGGCGCCTAATCCGCGGCGCCATCCTCATCCAGCCTCGCTGCCACGTACTTTCATGTACGCCATATTATTCGGAGTTTCTTTAGCGGCGCAAAGCGCCGCCTCAGTCCCCACCCCTGTCGGGGCGGGTCCCCGATCTCCCATGCCTTGCCTGTGAGCATTAAACCGTTACGCCTTTTCGGAAGAGGCCTCTTCCTGGGAGACAACAGGGGCGGTATCCGCCTCGGCCGCCGGGGCCGGACCTTCCGGCAGGGCCTCCGCCGCCTCGGCCTCCTCCAGAAGACGTTCCAGGTCTTCGGGTTCCGCCTTGCGTACCTTGCCGGCCGCTATTTCCCGCAGGGAGACCACTATATCCTTGTTCTTTGACTGTACCAGGGGTTCGGCCCCTCTCCTCAGTTGCCTCACGCGTTTGGCCGACAGGTGGATCAACGCGAACCGGTTGTTCACCTTCTGCAAGCAGTCTTCAACCGTGATTCTGGCCATGGTCCTCTCCTGATCCCGGATCGGGTTTGTGGGGAAGATATCCGGCGACACCCCCTCCGGCCCCACCCCCTCAACGGGCCTCTTTTCAGGTTCGCGAGGGTTCCCCCCCGGATGAATCAAATTGCGTCCATCCGGTTTTGCCTTCGCAAAACGCCATGCTGCATGATACCATGGCGCCCTTCGGTCCTCTGGGGAGGGAAGGCGGGGCCGTTTCCCGCCGTCCCTTCGAATTCACAAATAAACTTTACTTTCTATCATTTTCCATGGTAGTTGTAAAGTCGATTTGTTGGAATATTTCGCCTGTCGATTCCAGACTCCCATGCTCGCAAAGATACTCAGCAGCGCCGTCATCGGCATTGACGGCTACCTCGTGGAAGTGGAAGTGGATATAGCCAGGGGACTGCCATCCTTTTCCACGGTCGGGCTGCCCGACGGGGCCGTGCGAGAGAGCAAGGAACGGGTCAAGGCCGCCATCAGGAATTCAGGGTACCGTTTCCCCGCCGACCGCATCACGGTGAACCTGGCGCCCGCGGACGTGAAAAAGGAGGGGTCGGCTTTCGACCTACCCATGGCCCTTGGAATCCTGGCCGCCACAGGCCTCCTGGACGGCGCCGGCCTGGCGGACCATATCTATCTGGGGGAATTGGCCCTGGACGGGACTCTCAGGCCCGTCAGAGGCGTCCTGCCCATGGCCGTTTCCGCCCGTTCCCTGGGTGTCGGCGGCATGTTCCTGCCTCTTCAAAACGCACCCGAGGCCGGCGTGGTGCAGGGCCTCCAGGTCTACCCGGTGCGGAGCCTTGCGCAGGTGGTGGAACACCTCAAGGGCTTGTCCAAAATAAGTCCCCTTTCCCGTGAAATCAACGACCTTGCCCGCGATGCGGCGTACGAAATTGATTTCATTGACGTACTCGGTCAGGAAAACGCCAAGAGGGCCCTTCAGGTGGCGGCGGCCGGCGGTCACAATCTCATCATGATCGGGCCTCCCGGGGCGGGCAAGACCATGCTGGCCCGGCGGCTGGCCACGATCCTGCCGCCGCTGACCTTTTCGGAGGCACTGGAGACCTCCAAGGTCTACAGCATACTGGGGCTCATGCCGGGCGAGGGCGGGCTAATGACCCACCGCCCGTTTCGGTCGCCTCATCACACCATCTCGGATGCGGGGCTCATAGGGGGCGGACACAACCCAAAGCCGGGGGAAGTGAGCCTGGCTCACAACGGCGTGCTGTTCCTTGACGAAGTTCCCGAATTCAGGAAAAATGTACTGGAGGTGCTGAGGCAGCCCATGGAAGACGCGAGGGTCACCATATCCCGCGCCAATTCAACGGTGACCTACCCGGCAGATTTCATGCTGGTGGCCGCCATGAATCCGTGCCCGTGCGGGTACCTGGGGGACGAGAAGCGCTCGTGCAATTGCTCGCCGCTTCAGATCCAGCGTTACCGCGCCAAGCTGTCCGGGCCCCTCCTGGACCGCATCGACATTCACGTAGAGGTGCCCGCCGTACCTTACAGGGAACTCACGGGCATGGTGCAGGGGGCCTCGTCTTCGGACCTGCGGGAAGGGGTGTTCCGGGCGAGAAAGATCCAGGGCGATCGCTTCCGGCGCTCCAGGATCTTCACGAACGCCGGGATGCGGAGCCGACAGATCAAGCGCTACTGCTCCGTGGATAATGATTCCCACCGTCTGCTGGAACATGCCATGGAGACCCTGGGTCTCAGCGCCAGGGCCTATGCCAGGATCCTGAAGATCGCCCGGACCATCGCGGACCTGGAAGAAAGCCCCCGGGTCTCGTCCAGGCACGTGGCCGAGGCGATTCAGTACCGAACCCTGGACAGGAGTCTGCTTCATTGAAAAGGCTGCTCAAAATCCTCATCGGATTTCTTTGCGTCATCACCCTCCTCCTCATTGGAACGGCTGCGGGCTTCTGGTACCTGTGGTCCAGCAACCTTCCCTACATCGGGTCCCTGGAAGAGTACCGCCCGCCCATTATCTCTCAGGTTTTCAGCGACGACGGTGAGCTGATCGCCCGGTTCTGGGAGGAGAAGAGGATCGTGGTCCCACTCGAGGACTGCCCGCCCCACCTGGTCCATGCCTTCGTGGCGGCGGAAGACGCCCGGTTTTTTGAGCACGAGGGCGTAGATTTTCAGAGCATCACCAGGGCCTTTATAAACAACCTCATGGCCCGTAAGATCCAGCAAGGAGGCAGTACCATCACCCAGCAGGTGACCCGCTCTCTCCTGCTCAAGAATACGAAACGGACCTACCGCCGAAAGGCCAGAGAAGCCATCTTGTCCCTCCAGATCGAAAAGAGGTTCAGCAAGGAACGAATTCTCTTTCTCTACCTGAACCAGATCTACCTGGGCCAGGGCGCCTACGGCGTGGAGGCGGCCGCAAGGACCTACTTCGGGAAATCCGTAAAAGACCTCAACCTCGCAGAATCGGCCATGCTGGCGGGCCTGCCCCAGGCACCGTCCCGGTACTCGCCCCTGAACCATTTCAACCGGGCCAAGGCGCGCCAGAAGTATGTCCTGGGAAGAATGGTGGAAGAAGGCTATATCACGAAAGAGCAGGCTAAGGAGGCCTACGAGAGCGAGCTGGAGCTCAGGACCGAGCACGAAAACGTTTTTGCCAGGGCTCCCTATTTCGCGGAGTATGTTCGTCAGTATCTGGTGGATAAGTACGGCAAGGAGCGCCTTTATCGGGGCGGGTTCAAGGTATACACCACCTTGAATCTGCGGATGCAGGAGGCCGCCAGGGAGGCTATCCTGAAAGGGACCCGTGAACTGGACAAGAGGGAAGGGTACCGCGGGCCCCTGACGCATCTGGAGCCCGACGAGATCCCCCTGTTCCTGGAAAAGGCGGCGCTGGAGGCGCGGGAGCGGGCCTATGAACCCGGGCTCGTGGTTCGCGCCGTGGTCACCGAGGTCTCGGATCGTCTCGAGGAAGTCAGGGTGGGAATGGGCGAGGCGGAAGGGAGACTGCCGCTTTCCAGGATGAAGTGGGCGCGCAAGCCCGATCCCGGGAAGGCCTACTGGGCGGCACACCTCAAGAAACCTTCCGAGGCCCTTTCAGTGGGAGATGTGATTCTGGTGCGCCTGAGAAAACAGGGAGCCCGGTCGGGGGAATGGGAGGTGGCCCTGGAGCAGGAACCCGAGGTGCAGGCGGCGCTCCTGTGCATGGAGCCCCGCACCGGTCGAGTGAAGGCCATGGTGGGAGGGAGGGATTTCGCCATAAGCCAGTTCAACCGTGCCATTCAGGCGCGGCGTCAGCCTGGATCCGCCTTCAAGCCCATCATCTATTCCGCGGCACTGGACTGGGGAATGAGTCCCGCCCGGATTCTCCTGGATTCCCCCTATATCGCCGAATCCGGGTCCGGCAGTGACATGTGGAAGCCCAAAAACTACAAGGAGCGTTTTTTCGGCCCCACCCTGTTCCGGACCGCGCTGGCCAAATCGCGCAACGTGATCACCGTGAAGATCCTCCGGGAGATCGGCATCCCCTATGCGGTCCAGTATGCCAGGTGGCTGGGCATCGAGTCGGACCTCACGCCGGACCTTTCCCTTGCCCTGGGCTCATCCGGTGTCTCGCTCATGGAACTCACCAGGGCTTACGCGGTGTTCGCCAACGGGGGCATGCTGGTCGAGCCCCTTTTCGTGGAACGGGTGGTGGACCGGGACGGCCGGGTGATCGAGGAAAACCAGACCAAGGCCGAAGGCGTGATCCCTGCCGAGACCGCCTACGTGATGACCGATCTCCTCAAGGCCGTGGTCAAGGAAGGCACCGGGTGGCGCATCAAGGCCCTCAAGCGACCCGCGGCGGGCAAGACGGGAACCACAAATGATTTGCGTGACGCCTGGTTCATGGGCTACACGCCCGATCTGGTCACCGGTGTCTGGGTGGGCTATGACGACCGCAAACCCATGGGCAGGGGGGAGACCGGCTCGCGGGCCGCGGCGCCCATCTGGCTCTATTTCATGCGCGAAGTATTGAAGGATCGTCCGGTGAAGGACTTCCCGGTCCCCGGGCGGGTGGTTTTCGCCAAGATCGACGCAAAGACGGGGCTCCTGGCGGGGCCCTATTCGGAAAAAACCGTGTTTCAGGCCTTCGAACAGGGCACGGAACCCACCCGGTACTCCCCCAAACCCAAGACCGCCAAGTCGGGACAGTTTCTCCAGTACGACATGGACGCCGGGGGGTGACTCATCCCCCCCCCGGATCTTCCATCGGGTGTGTCAGCCCCTGTTCAGCTCCAGCACCCCTTTCAGGATAGTGTCGAACAGCTCCGGGATGTCCGATTCCTCCACGCAGGAAAATGCAATGCGAAGATCGGACTGGCCCAGGGCGATGAGTCCCACCCCGTATTTTTCCAGCAGGTGGACTCTCAGGTCTTCCGCGGGCACCGTCTTGAGCCTCAGGCACATGAAGTAGCCGGAGTTGAAGGGATAGACTTCCCAGGCCTCCTGGAACCGGGGATTTTCAAGGACCTTGCGCACGGTCTCGGCACGGGCACGCATGATCCGGAACTTTTCCGCCTTCTCGTCCCGGTATCCTGCGGATCCCATGGCCTTGAGGAGGATCTCCTGGCTCAGGTGGGAGGCGTTGGAGATGGATCCGCGCACGGCTCCGGCGGTCTTTCGCTCCAGGGCATCGAAGACCGCCTCGTGCTCCTTTTCAAGGGCCGGGCCGTAGGTGATGAACCCCACCCTGAGACCCCACACGAAGTCCTCCTTGGTGGCCCCGTCCAGCTTCACCGGCAAAAGGCGCGGGTGGATTCCTGCAAGGCGCGCGAAGATGGACTCCTTGAGGCAGGCATCATCGTAGAACAGGCCGAAATAGGCGTCGTCGGTGAAGACAAGCACGTTCTTGCCCTCCTCGGCCGTCTCCTGAAGGACTTTGCAGATCTTTCGGGCCTCTTCCTCGTTCACCGTGTAGCCCGTGGGATTGTTGGGGAAGTTCAGGATGACCACCACCTTGTCCCTTTGGGCGGCGGCTTCCCTGACACAGGCGGCAAAGGCCTCGAGGTTGAACCCGCCGGCGGTGTCGAACAGGGGATATCTCCGTATCAGCGCCCCGCGTCTGACCCCGAAGATCAGGTTGTAATTACCCCACATCTTGTCCGGCAGGACGATTACGTCGCCGGGGTCCACCCAGACATCCGAAAGGACGCTGAGACCGTGCGTGATGGCGTGGCTCACCACGGGCAGGGAAATTCTCTTGTCCGCCAGGCTCGGATTCTTTTCGAACAACGACTCCCGCCATGCCTCCCTGAGCGGCTTGATGCCGAAAGAGGGGGCATAGGTCAGGGCCTCTTCAGGCTCCAGTCCCCCGATCAGGTTCATGATGGAAGGCAGGTACATGGTTCTTCCCTTTTCCGTGGCCATACCGATGGTGGCGTTGAACCGGTAGGCCTTTTCCTTCGCCTCGGCGCTCTGGGACAATATTCCTTTCGGGAAGAACAGCTCCTTTCCCGCCCTGGAAAGCATCTCGTATAGATGGACGTTGGACTCCTGCAGGATCGTGTTCAGCTCGGTCGCCAGTGGGTTCATGGTTCTTTTCCTTTCCTCGGCTTTCACAAGCTTTTTCGAATGTATAAAGCCAAATAGTTTTAGCGGAGCGTGCGCGATTGTCAAGGGAAATGAGCCAATGGGTTTTGGCTTGACTTGAAAACGGGGCCTTTATATATCAAGGGTCAGGTTTTCAGGCGGGAGGGCATCGGAGGAAGATTCCCTCTCAGCGGGCGGTCTCCCGCTGACCTCATCCCTTCCTAACTGAAACCCTTCCCGGTGCCCGTCCGCCATACAGATTTCGGGGCACGAGCAAGTTCTTAATCCAACTAAAGGAGAATGACCCATGCGTGACGCAGTGATCGTGTCGGGCGTGCGAACGCCCGTTGGAAGTTTCGGCGGTACACTGAAATCCACCCCCGTGGTGGAACTGGGGGCCCTGGTGCTGAAGGAGACCCTCAGGAAGGTGAGGAGAAGACCCGTGGCCGACGAGGAACTGACTCGCTTCGAGCCGGATGCCTTCAAGGGAGCGGGGATGACCGACCTGGAGAAAAAGGGCCACGACTACGATCAAGACTGGGAGACACTACGGGTGGACGAGGTGATCATGGGCAACGTGGTGGGCGCGGGACAGGGGCAGAACGTCACGCGGCAGGCCATGATCAAGGCGGGTATCCCCAAGGAGACCACCGCTTTTACCGTCAACAAAGTCTGTGCCTCGGGCATGAAGGCCCTGGCCCTGGCCGCCCAGTCCATCGGCGCGGGCGAAGCGGACGTGGTGCTGGCGGGCGGCATGGAAAACATGAGCATGATTCCCTATGCGCTTCCGGCCGGCCGCTGGGGGGCGCGCATGAACAACACGGACCTGGTGGACCTCATGGTCTTCGACGGCCTGTTCGAGATCTTCTACGGGTACCACATGGGCATCACGGCGGAGAACATCGCCGAAAAATACGGCATTACCCGCGAGGAACAGGACGAGCTGGGCGCATTGAGCCACCGGCGCGCGCGAAAGGCGATCGAGGAGGGGATTTTCAAGGACGAAATCGTGCCCGTGCTCATTCCCCAGCGCAAGGGCGATCCGGTGGTATTCGATACGGATGAACGGCCCATGGACACTTCCGTCGAAAAGATGGCGAAGCTGCGGCCCGCTTTCAAGAAAGACGGTACCGTCACCGCGGGAAACGCATCAGGCATCAACGACGCGGCCGCGGCCCTCTTGATCATGTCCGCTGAGAAGGCGGCGGAGCTGGGACTGCGGCCCCTGGTGCGGGTGAGGGCCTATACCTCCGCGGGTGTGGACCCCGCCTACATGGGACTGGGTCCCATTCCCGCGGTACGCAAGCTCCTGTCCCGGGAAAACCTCACCATGAATGATATCGGCGTGGTTGAGTTGAACGAGGCCTTCGCCTCACAGGCCATCGCCTGCATGAGGGAATTGGGCGCGGAAGCGGAAAAGACCAATGTGCTGGGAAGCGGGATATCCATCGGCCATCCCATCGGTTGCACCGGCGCCAGGATCGTTCTCACGCTCATGGGTGAGATGAAACGAAAGGGCCACGCCCTTGGGCTCGCCTCCCTCTGCATAGGGGGCGGGCAGGGCATGGCGCTCCTGCTGGAAAACGTGTAAGTGAAGCCCACGCGGCCCGGGGGCGCAGGGGAGGCCATCCCCGTGCCCGCGGCCTGAGCAGACAACCTTAAAAAACTAGGGAGGGCAACATGTCCTTTGAAAACATCATCTTTGAGATCGACGGGGCCATCGCGGTGATCCGCTTCAATCGGCCCAAGGCCCTCAATGCCATCAACCCCGACGTCCTGAAAGAAGTCAACCAGGCCATGGATCAGGTGGAAGCGAATTCCGGCGTGAAGGTTCTCATCCTGACAGGGGAGGGTGACAAGGCCTTCGTGGCGGGGGCGGACATCGCCCACATGGTGAATCTCACACCGCTTCAGGGGCGCAAGTTTTCCCGTGACGGCCAGGAACTCATGTTCAGACTGGAGGCCCTGCCCATACCGGTCATCGCCTGCGTGAACGGTTTCGCCCTGGGCGGCGGCACGGAGATCGCCATGGCCTGCGATTTCATCTATGCCTCTGAAAACGCCAAGTTCGGCCAGCCGGAGATCAATCTGGGCATCATCCCGGGCTTCGGCGGCACCCAGCGGCTGGCGCGACTCGTGGGCAAGGCCATGGCCAGGGAGCTTTGCATGACCGGAGCCATGATCAGCGCGGCGGAGGCCAAGGAAATCGGGCTCGTCAACAAGGTTTTTCCGCCCGATCAACTGTGGGAGGAGACCATGAAGACGGCGCGGGTCCTGGCGTCCAAGGGCAAGGTCTCCATGAAGGCGGCCAAGCAGTGCATCAACCGCGGCTACGAGGTGGACCTGCGGTCGGGTTGTTACATGGAGGCGGACGGTTTCGCCGTGTGTATCACGAGTCCGGACCAGAAGGAAGGAATGAGCGCCTTCCTGGAGAAGAGGAAACCTGAATTCAAAGGGGAGTTGAGCTGATCATGGATTTCGAACTGACCGAAGAACAACAGATGGTCCGGGACATGGCCCGGCGTTTTGCGGAGGAACAGATCAAACCCAAGGCGGCGGAACTGGACGAGACCCATGAACACCCGGCCGACATCATCAAGCAGTTGGCGGAGTTGAAGATGCTGGGGATCGCCGTTCCCGAGGAATACGGGGGCGGCGGGATGGACTACGTGAGTTACGTCCTGGCGCTCATCGAGATCTCCAAGGGCTGTGCGTCGACGGGCGTGATCATGTCCGTGAACAATTCCCTGTACTGCTTTCCGGTGCAGGCCTACGGGACCGAGGAACAGAAAAAGAAGTACCTTACTCCCTGTGCCGCGGGCGAAAAACTGGGATGTTACGGACTCACCGAGGCGGGCGCGGGCTCGGATCCGGCCCGGATGCGGACCGTGGCCGTTCGGGACGGGGATGAATGGGTAGTCAACGGCGAGAAAAAATTCATCACCAACGGCAACGTGGCCTCCTATGCGGTGATCGCGGCGGTTACGGAAAAAGGCAAAGGGTACAAAGGGATAAGCTCTTTCGTGGTGGACCTGGAGAATACGCCGGGCTTCAAGGTGGGCCGGGTCGAGGAGAAAATGGGCATAACAGCCTCGGGCACGGCCGAGCTGGTATTCGAGGACGCCCGTTTTCCCGCCGACTCCCTGCTGGGCGAACCGGGGCAGGGATTTCGACAGATGCTCACCACCCTGGACGGGGGCCGTATAGGCATCGCATCCCAGGCGATCGGTATCGGCAGGGCCGTGCTGGAAGAGGCCGTCGAGTACGCCAACACCAGGGAGCAGTTCGGCAAGACCATCGCCCAGTTTCAGGCAATCCAGTGGAAACTGGCGGACATGGCCACGGAGCTGGATGCGGCGGAGTTGCTCACCCTTCGCGCTGCATGGCTCGAGGATCACAAAAAGCCCTACGAGAAGGCCGCGGCCATGGCCAAGATGTACGCGTCGGACGCGGCGATGCGCGCCTCGGTGGAAGGTGTGCAGATCCTGGGCGGGTACGGTTACTGCAAGGAATACCCCATGGAAAGGCACATGCGGGACGCCAAGATCTGCCAGATCTACGAAGGAACCAACGAGATCATGCGCATCGTCATTGCAAGGAGTCTCTTGAGAGGCAAGTGAGAGGCCTGCAAAAGGCCTGACCGAGACCGATCCTCTCATCGACCGTTTCGGGAAGGGGCGGCACGGAAGAAACCCCGGGTTGCCGGAGCCTTTCCGCGCCTAGGCGCGGAAAATAGAGGCGCAGGCCGGAGCATGTGCGACCTCCCCGAATCCAAACGATACATCCACGGCGTGGAAACCCCATAACCGGGAGGTGTCAGATGTCCGGGCTCTTCGATAAAAAGATTTTCGACGACCTTCGTGCGTCGCGCGAGAAATGGGAACAGGAGTTAAAGAAGGCCTTTGATGCAAGGCCCGAGAGACTCGAACGGTTCGCAACGGTGTCGGACCAGGAAATCGAGAGGATCTACACGCCCGAGCAGGTCCGCGAGTTGGACTTTCAGCGGGACATCGGATTCCCCGGACAATTTCCTTTTACGAGGGGCTGCCAGCCCTCCATGTACCGCGGCCGCCTCTGGACCATGCGGATGTTCGCGGGGCTGGGAACCGCCAAGGACACCAACGAGCGGTTCCATCACCTCGTGAAGGCGGGCCAGACCGGGCTCTCCACGGCCTTCGACATGCCCACCCTCATGGGGTACGACTCCGACTCGCCCAAGGCAAGGGGTGAGTGCGGCAAGTGCGGGGTGGCCATCGATACGCTGGTGGACATGGAGGACCTCTTCGAGGGCCTCCCCATCGACCGTATCACCACCTCCATGACCATCAATCCGCCGGCGTCGGTGATCTGGGCCATGTACATCGCCGTGGCCGAAAACCGGGGCATTGACCGCCGAATAATCGGGGGGACCATCCAGAACGACATGCTCAAGGAGTTCATCGCCCAAAAAACCTTCATGTGCCCCCCCGAGCCCTCGGTACGCGTGATCACGGATACGGTGGAATTCGGCACCCGGGAAGTGCCGCGGTGGAACACCATCAGCATCAGCGGATATCATATTCGGGAGGCGGGCTCCACCGCGGTCCAGGAACTGGCCTTCACGCTGGCAGACGGCATCGCCTACACCCAGGCCGCCGTGGACCGGGGCCTTGATGTGGACGATTTTGCTCCCCGTTTTTCCTTTTTCTTCAATTCCCACCTCGATTTTTTCGAGGAAATCGCCAAGTTTCGGGCTGCCAGGAGGATGTGGGCCAAGATCATGAAGGAGCGCTTCAGTGCTAAAAACCCGCGATCCTGGTGGCTGCGTTTTCATACCCAGACCGCCGGGTGCTCCCTCACCGCTCAGCAGCCTTACAACAACGTGGTACGGACCGCCCTGGAGGCCCTGGCCGCCGTGCTGGGCGGGACCCAGTCCCTGCATACCAACTCCCTGGACGAGGTGCTTGCCATACCCACGGAAGAGGCGGCCACCATCGCCCTGAGGACCCAGCAGATCATCGCCGAGGAGTCGGGCGTGGGCAATACCATCGACCCCCTGGGGGGGTCCTTCTTCGTGGAGGCGCTGACGAATCGCATGGAGGAGGAGGCTTTCGAAATCATCCATAAGATAGATGACATGGGGGGTATGCTCGCGGCCATCGAACGGCATTATCCACAGCAGGAGATCGCGGACGCGGCCTATCATTACCAGAGGCAGATCGACGAGGGGAAACGCACCGTAGTGGGGGTGAACAAGTACGTGACCGAGGAGGAGATCCCGGTCGAAGTCCTGGAGATCGACGAGGAACTGGAAAAGATCCAGATCGAAAAGACGAACCGCATCAAGAATGAGCGCGACCAGGTTCGGGTACGCGAATGCCTGGAGCAGGTCGGCGGGGCCTGCAGCGGAGGGGGCAACGTGATGGAGCCCGTGATCGCGGCCGTCAAGGCCCACGCCACTCTGCAGGAGGTATGCGACGTCTACCGCCGTGTTTTCGGAGAATACAGGGATCCGGGCATCTATTGATCCCGCCGAAACAGGCCGGCCTGAGAAGCCCCCGCACCGGGTCGCGGGACGCCGTGCGGGGCGGCGGGCCCCCGCCGGCGGGGTCGGGGCCCGGGACGATTCCGGGAGCACACGAAATCATATCGGGGGAATCATGACGGGAAAGAGAAGAATAAGGATCATGGTGGCTAAGCCCGGCCTGGACGGGCACGACAGGGGTGCCAGGATCATAGCAAGGGCGTACCGGGACGCCGGCTACGAAGTGGTCTATACCGGGCTTCACCAGACGCCGGAAGAAATCGTGGAGGCGGCCATCCAGGAGGATGTGGACATGATCGGGCTGTCCAGCCTTGCAGGCGCCCACAACTACTTGTTCCCGCGCACGGTGGAGCTGCTCAAAGAAAAGGGCGCCGATGATATCGTGGTGTGCGGCGGGGGGATCATCCCGGACGAGGATATCCCCACGTTGAAGGCGGCGGGTATCAGGGAGATCTTTACACCGGGCACCCCCCTGGACGTAATCGTGAAGTGGGTGGCCGACAACGTGGAGCCGAGAGGAGAATATTGAGACAATGAACGATCTCGTGGAAAATGTGGTCAAGGGGGATATTCGGGCGGTGGCCCGACTCATCCGGGATATCGACGACGGTATTCCCGGTGTCAGGGAGGCCCTCAAGGCCCTCTACCCCCACACGGGCAAGGCCTACGTGCTGGGGATCACCGGGTCGCCCGGGGTGGGCAAAAGCACCCTGGTGGACCAGATGGTGAGCCACCTTCGCAGGAAAGAGAAGACCGTGGGAGTGCTGGCCGTGGATCCCACCAGTCCCTTCAGCGGCGGCGCCATACTGGGAGACCGGGTGCGCATGCAGCGGCACAGCCTGGACGAGGGGGTCTTCATCCGGTCAATGGCCACGCGCGGTCATTTCGGCGGACTCACCCAGTCCACGCGGAGCGCCATCGACGTGCTGGATGCCATGGGAAAAGATTACATCATCGTCGAGACCGTGGGGGTGGGCCAGGATGAAGTGGATGTTGTCAAGAGCGCCCATACCACCGTGATCGTGGTGATTCCGGGGATGGGGGACGACATCCAGGCCATCAAGGCGGGCATCCTGGAAGTGGGCGACATCTTCGTCATCAACAAGGCCGACCGGGAGGGATCCGACAAGACCCTGAGCGACCTCAGGCTCATGATCGACATGGACCAGAAGAAGTACGAGGACGGCGGGTGGAAACCTCCCATAGTGAAGGCGCAGGCCGTGTTCGACAAAGGGGTGGAAGAGGTCCTTGAAGAGGTGGAAAAGCACCGGGCCTACCTCCTGGAGACCCAGGGGGAGATCGACTTCAGGCGGAGTCCCAAGAGGGTCAGGGAAGAACTCATGGACCTGGTGAAAAACCGCGTGATCGAGGAAGTCCTGGGCAAATTGACCGAGACCGGGGATTTCGATGCCGCGGTGGAAGCCATAGCCAGAGGGGAAAAGGATCCCTACTCGGCATGTGATGAATTGGTCCTGCCCCGCCTGGAAATCCATTAGCCCTCATCCCGACGCAAGGGGCAGCGTGGGCGGATGATGAAGGAGGGTTCGCGTGGAGGCGCTCTTCTGGTGGGTACGCCACGTCGTCTTCACCCTGGCCGGCGTGTTTTTCCTGGCCTTCGGGATACAGGTCCTCGTTGCGGCATACCGCCTGCGTGAGCCCTTCCTGTTTCTTATGACTTTTTTTGCTTCCAACCTCATGATACTCATCAGCGCGGCCCTGCTGGTGGTATTCCTGACGCGGATGATTCGGAAATATCTTGATATAAAAAAAACAGCAAAATAAAGATGTTAGGTTAAACTAATCATGTAATCCATGATATTTTTCGCGGAGGGGATCCATGGCGGCCCGTAAGAAATCTCAACCCATCGGCAAAAGGCTCTTCAAACTGCGCAAGGATCGCGGCATGACCCTCAAGAACCTGGCCAACGAGACCGGGTTGGCAAGCCGCTATATCTCGCAAGTGGAAAAGGGCGAGGTGATCCCGCCTGTTTCCGTGATCCTTCAGCTATCGAGGGCCTTGGAAGTGGACTCCAGTATCCTGCTCCAGGAGGAAAAGGCCAGGGCCAAGAAGAAGTCCAGGGACGACTACCAGAAAAGGACCGAGGACTACACTTATGAGACCCTGACGCCCGAGTCGCGGCACAAGCACCTGAAGGCCTTCAAGATCTTTATCGACCCCAAGGCCGAACACAAAGGGGTGAGCTACCAGCACCTGGGCGAGGAATTCCAGTACGTGCTCAAGGGCAAGGTGGAGGTGATGGTGGGCGAAAATCGAAACGTCCTGGGCCCCGGCGAATGCCTGCATTTCAATTCATCCATTGTGCACAGGCTGCGCAACGTAAGTTCGGAGAGGGCCGAACTGCTCGTGGTGCTATACACGCCCTGAGCCCCGAAAAGTGAGGCCCCGGCAGCGTGCCGGAAAGCCGCCGCGGTTGCGCGGCATGCGCAACTTTCCGAAGGCCCGGAGCCCGCAGTCTATCAACCCCTCCGCGACGGTTCGGCGGCAAAGGCCGTTGCGGTCCATTTCGATCGTGGTACGGGAAAGGTTGGACATGGCATATCAACTCACGGAAGAGCAACGCATGATCCGGGCCATGGTGCGGGATTTCGCCCGGGACGTCCTGCTCCCCACGGCGGCCGAAAGGGACCGGAGCGGCGAATTCCCCGCGGAGAACCTGAAGACCATGGGCGAACTGGGGCTCATGGGTATGAACGTGCCCCCGGAGTACAACGGCGCGGGCGTGGACACCGTGAGCTACTCAGTGGCCCTGCAGGAAGTGGCCTACGCCTGTGCGGCCACGGCCGTGATCATGTCCGTTCACAATTCAGTGGGTTGCGGGCCGATCTACCTTTTCGGGTCAGACTACTTGAAGGAGACCTTCCTGAAACCCCTGGCTGCGGGGGAAAAGCTAGGGTCCTTTGCATTGACGGAGCCCGGCGCCGGGTCGGATCCCGCGGGCCAGCGGACAACGGCGGTGCGGGACGGAGATTCCTGGGTGATCAACGGGACCAAGATGTTCATCACGAGCGGCAAGAACTCCGATCTCACCGTGGTCACCGCTTACACGGACCGGGAGAAGAGGCACAAGGGCATAAGCGCCTTTGTGGTGGAGAAGGGAACGCCGGGGTTCAGCGTGGGAAAGGAAGAGGAAAAAATGGGGCTTCGGGCCTCGGACACGGTGGAACTGATCTTCGAAGACTGCCGGGTGCCGGCCGAAAATCTCCTGGGAGAAGAGGGGGACGGATTCGTCATCGCCATGGCCTCCCTTGACGGGGGCCGGATCGGGATCGCGTCCCAGTCCGTGGGGCTCTCCCAGGCCTGCCTGGACGCCGCCGTGAGCTACGCCAAGGAGAGGGTTCAGTTCAACAAACCCATCTCCAGCTTCCAGGGGATCCGGTGGATGATCGCGGACATGGCGACACAGATCGAGGCGGCCAGGCTCCTGACCTTCAATGCCGCCGCCATGCGGGACCGGGGGGAGAATTTTACGGCCGCAGCCTCCATGGCCAAGGTTTTCGCGTCCGAGACCGCCAACAAGGTGGCCTACCAGGCGCTCCAGATTCACGGAGGCTACGGCTACATGAAGGAATATCCCGTGGAGCGTTACTACCGCGACGCGCGGGTGCTTACCATCTACGAGGGGACCTCCGAAATTCAACGGACCGTCATCGCCAACCATGTCATCGGGAAGTAGAAACGGTGGGTCGGAAGGTCCGGTTTTCGAATCCTACCGGGGCATGATCCCTGATTTCGACAAGTTTCTGGAAGCCCTGAAAAGACCTCCCCCCGTCCATCTACGTGTGAACACCCTCAAGGCCGAACCTCGGGACGTGGCGGTCTCACTGAAAAAGCGGGGCGTTTCCGTCCGGCCCTCCCTCAAGGACAACCAGGTCTTCCTTACGGCCCGGGGGCTCGCCAACCCCGGGCGTCTGCCCGAGTATTTCCTGGGGCATATCCATCCCCAGGCCTTGACCTCATGCCTGGCGGCGCCGGTGCTGGCGCCGGAGGAGGATACGGCGGTGCTCGACCTGTGCGCCTCGCCCGGGGGCAAGACCTCGCACCTGGCGCAACTAATGGGCAACACGGGACTCATCGTGGCCAACGAGCTCTATTCGAGCAGGCACCGGGCCCTGGGTCACACCCTCGATCGACTGGGCGTCCTGAACACGGTGATCACGGGATACCAGGCCCAGGAATTTCCGTTGAGGCGGCGTTTTTCCCGCGTCTTGGCCGATGTGCCCTGCTCGGGCGAGGGACGGTACCGATGGACGGAGCAGAGACCCGCTCCACGCGGGGGCTCCAGGTCGTTTCGAGCCAAGATCGTCGAGACCCAGCGGCGGATCATTCTTCGCGCCTTTGATCTCCTGGAAAAGGGGGGAATGCTGCTGTACGGCACATGCACCTATGACCCGGAAGAAAACGAGGCCGTGGTGCGTTTCCTCCTGGACGAGAGGGACGCAAGGCTCCTACCCATCGATCTGCAGGTCGACCGGGAGCCCGGCCTTACGGAGTGGAAAGGTAAAACCTTTGGAAAGGAACTCAAAAAGACGGCCCGATTCTATCCCCACCGTGTCGACTCCGTGGGATTCTTCATGGCCCTCGTGGGCAGGGCCTGAGGCTGTAAGTGAAATCACGGGCTACCTGGGGGAGCGGTTCGGGTTCGCATCCCATCTATTCTCGGACTACCGGTGGCTGGTCACGAAAGAGAGCTGGTGGCTGGTGCGAAACAGCGAGTTCCTCCGGGAAGCGGGAAGGCTCAAGGTCTCACGTGTGGGTATGAAGGCCGTGAGCCGGGTGGGGGCCTTCATCAAGCCCACCACACGCTTCGCACAGGCCTTCGGGCATGCCGCCTCCCGGGCGAAAGTAACCGTGGACAGGGTGACACTGGCGAGACTAATTGAGGGGCGGACCGTACCCCTGGACCTGGACCTGGAGCCGGGCTATGTCATTCTGGCCCTCCCGGGGGACTGCGTTCTCGGCATGGGGCTTTATCTCAATGGCACCCTCCGAAGCCAGCTTCCCAGGAAAGAGTTGCATGCCGCGATGTTCTCAAGGGCCCCCGACGAAATCATCCACGCTTGAAAAGACCTCGCGTGCGGCCGCGCCCCGCCCGTTTCCGATCCCCGCCCAAGATTCCCGCGTGACTCAGATGATGAGCCTGACGCCCCCGAAGTCCGCGAGCCCATAGATGAAATGGGTGCCGGGCGAGCCGATGAACATCAGGTTGGTGGGGATCTTCCACTCCTCGGACAATTTTTGCACGAGCTCCGGGCTGAAGACCCCCGTCAAGACCACGAATTCTATTTCGATATTGGGGTAGGCCTGGTTGAGGAAATCCAGGTCATGCTTGAGGTTGGGTGGGACCTCGTCCTCGGAACGGACCACGGTGACGATCTTGATGCGGTTCGTGTGCTCGTTCTGCTGCACGTACAGCATGGCCCGGTTGAGGTTCGCCAGGTTGTCTCCACGGGTGAAAAAGACGATTTGCTGGGAGTTGATTTCCTCGATCTTGGCGCGGATCCACTGGGAGATCGCCGTCATATGTTTGATGGCGGACATGAGCGTGGTGCGCACGAGAAAGAGACAGGCTTCGAGGATCGTGATGCGCCCCAGCATGATGGCCACCAACAGCATGACGGGGACAAAATATTCCAGTAAAACCGCAAGGTAGGGCGGATTCAGAATGGCGTTACCCACCAGCCCCGCGACCACCGCGCCCACGCCCAACAACACCGCGGGAAGGGGGGCGACGTGAGGCCGCGGGAGTCTCGCCCTTTTTGTCTATTCCGAAGGGATCGGTTGGAGGCCGCTCCGCCTTGAATATTAACTTTGGGATAGGGAAAATGCGCAAAATTAGTTCTTGCAATTTCGCGTGAAATGACTTTCTATAAAAGAATCTAGAATAACGACATTTTGAATGCCTTGTTAAAGTCAGCCCGGCCCATTGAGGCTGGTGGGGAGTGAAAAAATGATAGCCGGTAGGAAGTCCCCCAGGACAAAACGGCCCACCTTGCGGGCGGCGCGAACAGCCCTTCGGGCCCTTTGTGCCGCCCTGTTCCTTGGAACCTTTTGCGCATCGCCGGGGGTCTACGCCCAGGACCTCCTGACGCTCTACCGGCTCGGTCAAAAAAACGACCCTGAAATTCAACGTGCACGGTACGAACACATGGCGAAAAGGGAGGCCATGAAACAGGCCATTGCCGGTTACCTCCCGGTTCTGACGGCCCAGGGCGAATACGTGGACACCTCTCAGGATATCGTGAGCAGCGACAACACGGTCTTTGCCAAGGGCGAAACCGATTTCAAGACCAAGACCTACACCCTGACCCTCACCCAGCCCCTCATCAATTATGCCTCCTTCATGCAGATCAGCCAGGCCGGCGCCAAGGTAAGCCAGGCGAACATGACCTTCGAGGCGGCAAAGCAGGATCTCATGATCCGGGTGGCGGAGCGGTACCTGGCGGCGCTGGCGTCCAAGGACAACCTGGGCTTTTTACGGGCCGAGGAAACAGCCGACCGGGGGCATTACGAGCTGGCCAAGGCGAGGCACGCCATGGGCCTTGCCCCCATCACGGACCTTCACGACGCCAAGGCCCGCATGACCGAGGTGTCGGCCCGGGTCTTTGAGGCGGAAACGGTGTTGGACGACGCCAGGGAGGCACTTCGTGAGGTCTGTGGAGAGCATGTGGGTGATCTGGCCTCACTGAGACAGGAGGTCCCCTTGAAGGACCCCTCACCTGACGACATGAACCTTTGGATCAAAGGGGCACCGGATCGCAACCCCGAGGTGTTGGCCCAGCGCTTTGCGGTGGAGGCGGCGCGGCGAGAAGTAAGCCGTCAGAACGCGGGGCACTGGCCTACGGTGGACCTGGTGGGCAGGCACAACAACCGTGACACGGACGGAAGCTTGTTTGGCGGCGGCAGCGAAGTGGAGACCACGGAGATCCTGGTCCAGGCCAATTTCACGCTTTTTCAGGGAGGGTATGTGCTTTCACGCGCACGGGAGGCGAAAAATCTCTTGCGGGCCGCCCAAAGGGAGCTTGAGAGGCTGGAGCGCTCCGTCAAGCGGCGGGTGAGGGCCGCTTTCCTGGGCGTGAAAAGCGCCATCAGCCGGGTAAAGGCGCTGGAAGAGTCGGTCAGGGCCCAGGAACTGACGCTGGATGCGAAAAAATACGGGTTCAAGTCGGGCCTTTATACCAGCCTGGCCGTGCTGGACGCCGAGCGTGATCTTTACCTTGCTAAACAAAAACTCTCCCAGGCGCGCTACGACTACCTCCTCAACAGCCTGCGCCTGAAGCGCGCCGCCGGAATCTTGAAGGAGGAGGATTTGGAAGTAATAAACGGCTGGTTTCAGTGAGAAGCCGGGCCGAGCAGGTTTCCCTTCCCCAAATTGAGCGTTTCAAATTTTGATGAGGAACTGTTCCTCATTGTTTTTAGGGAGATCGCTTGGAATGGGGCTGTCTGAATCACCACCCAACGGGGTTCACCTAAGCGGAGCGTGGGTCTTCGTTCGATCATCAAAAATTGAAACCCTCCGGGATTTCCGATTTTGCAGCATCTTTGGTGTTGCCTGCCTGTGCGTCTCCGCATGCAGACAGGCGCTTCGGATCCAGTCGCTGCGACGTACTTCAAGTACGTCTCACTCCTGAATCCTCGCGCGCCTTGCACCTGCCTGCCGCAGGCAGGTCTGCCGCAAACTCGAAAGGCAGGTCTGCCGCAAACTCGAAAATAGCTCAATTTGGGTTCCAGAAACACGGCCTCGGGATCGGGGTTGTATCGGTAAGGGGCGATCTCCCGGGACCCCAACGCGCGGTAAAGGGACCTTGCAGCCTCCTGGGGCCCCTGGGTGTCAAGCCGCATGCTCTCGTACCCCGCACGTGCGGCCTCCTGGATGAGGTGTTCGCAGAGCCCCCTACCCATTCCTTTTCCGCGGAACCCAGGGTACACGTAAAGGCGCTTCATTTCGCAGACCCCATCCCCCCAGGACCTGAACCCTGCGCCTCCTGAAACCGCCCCGTCCGTTATGGCCAGGTAGAATCCCCCATCCGGGCGTCCGTAGTGGGATGCGAAGTGTTGGATCTCGGTATCGAGCCCCTGGAACGCGAGGTCCATGTCCAGCCACCGCACGTAGTCCGCCACCACCCCCAGCGCCCTTTGGTAATCAGCCGGGCTGCTACAGCGCAGGATTTCGGTCCGTGGCTCCCGTGCCTGGGGGTCTTGGGCCCATGATGCCTGCCCGGGTGTCCTGCTCCATTCCCGCCCCGGTTTCCAGGGGCGTTCCCCTTCATGACGCGCCTCCAGACCTCTTCCCAGCCGGGCGCGCTGAGACAACCCTTAGGATTCGCAATCATAACCCAACCGCCGTGGCCCCACAAGGGGCAAGTGGACCTGAGCAAACCGCCTCTTACCCGGACCCGGAATCGCTTGCAACTCCATAAAACAAGACCTGACCCCATTTTTTATTTTTTGTCTTCAGGAATGCGCGAAGGTGTCGTACACTGCCGGGGTTCGGTCTCTTTTCCCGGCGCGGAGATGAGCAATCCCGGCATGGAGGAGGACCCCATGAAACTGAAGGACCGGGTCGCTCTGATTACGGGTGCGAGCAAGGGCATCGGCAGGGGAATTGCGGTTCGGTACGCCAAGGAGGGCGCCAACGTGGTGGTGGCCAGCCGTTCCCTGGACCTCCTTTCGGCAGTCGCGGATGAAATCAAGAGAGATGGGGGACATGCCCTGGCGTACGAGGTGGACGTCAGAAGCCACGAAAGCATCCAGATGGTGGTGGACCAAACGGTAAACGCCTTCGGCAGGCTGGATATCATGGTCAACAACGCGGGCATTTCCATGGCGCACCCCTCCGTGGACCTTTCCCCGGAGGACTGGACCCGGGCGGTTGAAACCGACCTTTTCGGTGTCTTTTACGGCTGCCAGTCCGCTGCAAGACAGATGATGAAGCAGGCCGGAGGATGCATCATCAACATCACTTCCATGTATGGGCGGGTGGCCGTGCCCATGCGGGCGGCCTACTGCGTCAGCAAGGCGGGGGCGAACATGCTGACCAAGGTGCTGGCCAGCGAGTGGGCGTCCTGGAAGATCCGGGTCAATGCCATCGCCCCTGGGTACATCCGAACCGATCTCGTCCAGGGCGTCATCGACAAGGGGATGCTTCCTGTCGGGGCCATTGAAAAACGAACGCCCCTGGGCCGCATCGGGGAAGTGGAAGACGTGCTGGGGGCCGCCGTCTACCTGGCAAGCGACGAGGCGGCGTTTGTGACGGGGTCGGTCCTCACCGTGGACGGCGGCTGGACGTCTTACGGGTACCTCTGATCCGGGCAAGACGACCTTCGCTGCGTTCTGGCCTCGGTGCAAGCCTCCTTCGCTGCCGTGGCCTTCAAGACCGAAGGGTCTGTGCTCACCCCACAGGACCTTCCAGGGACACGGAAACCCCTTTTTCAGTTCCCTCTTCGTAGGGACTTCCTGTGAAACAGTACGGGTCGGTGAGTCATTGAGTCTATGGGTCTATCTTTTCGTAGGGACTTCCTGTGAAACTCGACATCACGACCTTCCCCTGTCCATCGCACCGAACAAACTTTCAGTTCCCTCTTCGTAGGGACTTCCTGTGAAACCAGAAGAAAAATATCAAAGAGAAGTCATAGAACCACTTTCAGTTCCCTCTTCGTAGGGACTTCCTGTGAAACTCAATTCTGAGGATATTATTGAACATGAAAAACTAACTTTCAGTTCCCTCTTCGTAGGGACTTCCTGGGAAACGCCTGTTCAAGAAGCGCTCGGCATCGTTCTACCCGGACTTTCAGTTCCCTCTTCGTAGGGACTTCCTGTGAAACTGAAAAACTGCGATATGCGTTATATCGACTGCCAAAGCTTTCAGTTCCCTCTTCGTAGGGACTTCCTGTGAAACGGGGCTTATATCTCCTCCCCCAGGATTTCTTCCAACCTTTCAGTTCCCTCTTCGTAGGGACTTCCTGTGAAACTTTTTTCGGGCTCTCACAAAAGAGAAGACATAACGAACTTTCAGTTCCCTCTTCGTAGGGACTTCCTGTGAAACTCCTTCTCCTTCTCCTTCTCCTTCTCCTTCTCGTAACTTTCAGTTCCCTCTTCGTAGGGACTTCCTGTGAAACTAAAGAAGACCAGCTCCCATCGTTCGGCGTTAAACACTTTCAGTTCCCTCTTCGTAGGGACTTCCTGTGAAACCTGTTCTACCGCGATTTTCCATTCCGGGGTGTCCACTTTCAGTTCCCTCTTCGTAGGGACTTCCTGTGAAACCTGTTGGTTTAAGCGGTACTATCTTGAGAAGATAATTCTTTCAGTTCCCTCTTCGTAGGGACTTCCTGTGAAACATCTTTAGTTGCCCTTCTTTGCGCTCCATCACCAGGCCTTTCAGTTCCCTCTTCGTAGGGACTTCCTGTGAAACGCCACCCGGTAGAGCGCTCCGTAGTCCAGTCCCAGCTTTCAGTTCCCTCTTCGTAGGGACTTCCTGTGAAACTGGTTTATAAGCTGAGTGATCCAAGTGGATTCTTGACTTTCAGTTCCCTCTTCGTAGGGACTTCCTGTGAAACTCCGGGGGAGAGAAAATAACTCCGCTCAGTCCCAAACCTTTCAGTTCCCTCTTCGTAGGGACTTCCTGTGAAACTTTTGCCCAGTCACACGCTGCGTTACTGCCGCCATACTTTCAGTTCCCTCTTCGTAGGGACTTCCTGTGAAACGGTTCCGAAACTGGTGATGAAGAGCCCGAAGAAATAGACTTTCAGTTCCCTCTTCGTAGGGACTTCCTGTGAAACTTCCCAGGCTCCAGGCGCATTGGCCTAAATCTATTTACTTTCAGTTCCCTCTTCGTAGGGACTTCCTGTGAAACTATCGCCGAGGGGATTTTTATGTTGGATCTGAAACTCTTTCAGTTCCCTCTTCGTAGGGACTTCCTGTGAAACCCAGGGCGGCCACATCCCCGGGACCTTTCACGGGCCTTTCAGTTCCCTCTTCGTAGGGACTTCCTGTGAAACCGATTTGGCTTTCCCGGATCCGTAGCGGCAACATCGCTTTCAGTTCCCTCTTCGTAGGGACTTCCTGTGAAACCCACCTACAAGCCCCCGCCTGGGGGGATATATCAACACTTTCAGTTCCCTCTTCGTAGGGACTTCCTGTGAAACAGGTGGTCCACGACTTCGAACATATCCACCTTGAACACTTTCAGTTCCCTCTTCGTAGGGACTTCCTGTGAAACTTAATAAAGCTCTAGAACGCTCTAGGAGGGCTGTTTTATACCTTTCAGTTCCCTCTTCGTAGGGACTTCCTGTGAAACCTACGCCAAAAATGGTTTTGTGTTCCCTGAGTTCTATGCTTTCAGTTCCCTCTTCGTAGGGACTTCCTGTGAAACTTGGTTTCAAGAATAACTATCGACAGACTGGGTATGCTTTCAGTTCCCTCTTCGTAGGGACTTCCTGTGAAACTTCCGCCTGTGAAAGTAATAATTATCGGTAGCCAGTACTTTCAGTTCCCTCTTCGTAGGGACTTCCTGTGAAACCCTTCACGTCTCCTGCAAAGGAAAAGCCCCTTATTCCTTTCAGTTCCCTCTTCGTAGGGACTTCCTGTGAAACCGATCACCTGGTCACTGTTGCCGCATCCACCACGAGCCTTTCAGTTCCCTCTTCGTAGGGACTTCCTGTGAAACACCTCGAAGAGGATGAGTTGTATGAACTCGTTCTCGAACTTTCAGTTCCCTCTTCGTAGGGACTTCCTGTGAAACAATTCCAATGCCATGTTTAAAGGCTAATCCACTCCTACTTTCAGTTCCCTCTTCGTAGGGACTTCCTGTGAAACCCCCGTCAACTACCGCTACCCCTGCCCCGACGCAGCGCCTTTCAGTTCCCTCTTCGTAGGGACTTCCTGTGAAACGGATAATGCGGTCATCAACATGGTGGCGGGCGTGATCACTTTCAGTTCCCTCTTCGTAGGGACTTCCTGTGAAACTCATCATCGCCAGACCATACCCTCAAAACACTGATCTTTCAGTTCCCTCTTCGTAGGGACTTCCTGTGAAACCCCCACGAATCTCGTGTATCGCAATAGGCACAACGTCTTTCAGTTCCCTCTTCGTAGGGACTTCCTGTGAAACGAGAATTGAGGCATTCGTCGCCCGCCTGGGTCAACCTTTCAGTTCCCTCTTCGTAGGGACTTCCTGTGAAACAGATAGGCAACCGGCCGAAATATTAGCACGATTTTCGCGGATCAGGCCAGTATTTTTCGCAAAGTGTTCTTCTGATC
>JAFDIS010000030.1 GCA_019307945.1 Deltaproteobacteria bacterium
TTGCATAAGATTTCCTCCTTCGCTCAGTAGAATGTTTCCTTTGGCGTTATCATGATCATCGTCTACTATTTTTCAGACGAAAATGCAAGCAATATCTTTACAAAGCCAATTTAGAAAAGGGTTCAATCCTGGTGAAGTTCAAGTCGAAGATCCAGGATGCTTAGGCGGTGCCCATGCCCCGCCAGGGCGGGACTAACCGGCCTACCTGGAACGGCAAGGGGGAGAGGTATCCGTATGTTTAGCACGGTGTTGAAAAACGTAACGAGCAAATTAATATTAAACTATTATAATTTGTTTAGGTTAATAAATTTTAAGCTAAGTATCGCCAAACACAATAGTTTCTCAACCGCCTATTGAGTTCAAGGGTAAAGGAAAGGCTTGAATCGGGCTATCCAAGCTCGCAGGGGCTAAATGCCTAGGGGGTCCACCAAACCCTAGCCGATTATTCTCGCTTGATATCAACTCCACGGCTTTTATCTCCCTGCGCGTGGCAGGTCCAAGACGGTCCTGAACCCTACCTCCTCAAAGGCCTCCCATGGCTTACGGAAAAGAGGTGCGGGCACAATCGACTTCTTTTTCGAGTTCCCTCCGAGACTTCCCATGATGGCATATTTCATTTTAATTTTTTCCCCAATCCCGGCCTTCAGTGCCCATTCACTGATGTGTTCATTCAGCCCTCGTATCCCAAGGGCGTTGGGCTTTGAATTCAGCACCGGAGAGGGAAAGTGCGACGGCTCGGCAATGGACGGCTCACGCTTTGCGGTTTCCTGTCCGTCTGGATGTATCATTCCCATCATACCAGTCATCTGAGCACGGCCCCAATCTTCTCCCTGTGACGGAGACCAGTATCTGGAGTATTCGGATTGCCGAGTAACCCTCCTCTCGCTTGAGGCCCCCTCTCCCTTGATTAAGCTGTACAACCATTCCCGAACACTGGGCAGACGTTTTCCGTAAAACTCTGCATAAGCAGCGGCCCCATATGCCGTAACGCGAACGACCGGGCAGGACGCATGGGCCGGCTTGTTTACGTGAAAGCGTCCCCCCCGGTATATGACGGGCTCATATCCTTCCAGTACCTCTCCTAGAAGGAGCCAAATTCGCCTCTTGCTTTTAACGACATCTTCTTTCACCTGAATCCGGGATATAACCCGGTTCAGAAAATCCACGTATTGATGATTTGTCACAAGGGTCTCATCCATATAGAAGGGTTTGAGTGTAATCGAGTTCATTTCTGGAAAGCCGGAGGCATTAGGCAAGCCAACGGTTCCTCCTGGAATCAAGTGCAGATTTACCCCGTCTTCGGCTACCAGTACCTTTGGTATCGGGCCCTTGACTGCCTCGGCGCGACTGGACGAGCCCCCTCTAACGGACATCAACGTTTCGGCTTCGATCTGCTGAGGCGCCTCCAGGTTAAATGTCACGCCGTCAGGACCTTTCGGACTCCATAAAACCCACGTTAT
The DNA here is from genome assembly GCA_019307945.1 of Deltaproteobacteria bacterium. GTDB lineage: Bacteria > Desulfobacterota > DSM-4660 > Desulfatiglandales > Desulfatiglandaceae > B17-G16. The sequence continues at coordinate 1,461 of JAFDIS010000030.1, forward strand.
CCCGAGAGAGATTCCGATGACAGCGACCAGAAAAATACCAATGAACCGTTTACTGTCCGCAGGAAAGATCCAGCGGAGGGGTATTGATGGCCTGAATTTCCCCACACCCGGTCCATATCCATTGTCAATTTCTGGATCAAGGATCACCGCCAACGCACTCCTCAACTCAGCAACTGAGCTGAAACGTCTTTCTTTATCTTCCTCAGTGGCCCTCTGGATCACTGAGTCCAATTTTTCAAGAAAGGGCGTTCCCGCCTTGCTTAGAGCCGCCCGCCTAAAGGGTATTGTATTACTCTTAATCCGCCCCTCGACGGCCTCATACAGGATTTTGCCCAGTGCGTATACGTCGGTTCTTTCATCAGTTCTTCGGAAGTCCGAAAACTGTTCGGGAGGCATATATGCCGGAGTTCCCCTCATCTCCGCCGATTGTGTAATAGGCTGTAAAGCATAGGAATGAGCCAGGCCGAAATCCGTGATCTTTGGAATATTGCGGTCAAGCAGAATATTTTCAGGTTTAATATCCCGATGGACGATTCCCGCTTCGTGCAATGCCTCAACTCCATTCAGTATTGGAAGGAAATACTTGCGGATCCATTCTTTTACAAGTCCCTCTTCCGGGTAAAATCCATCATCCGACATGGTGGAGCGCAGAGATCCCCCCGGCACGAATTCCATTGCAATATACTCAAGAACAATTTCGCCCCCAGCTACACCGACCGCGAAAGAACCCTGATCAAACACGGGCAGGATGTTAGCGTGCCGGACTTGAGCCATTGAATGCATTTCATTCTTGAATCGTTGGATGCCCGAAACCAGTTCTTCCTCGTCTTCCTGAAGTGATTCAATCCACTCCTTGGAAATAACCTTTATGGCTACGTCACGTTTCAGGTTGAGCTGGTGAGCACGATAGACCTCTCCCATACCTCCTCGGCCGATGAATTCGAGAATTACCCACTTGTCGTTGAGTATAGTCCCAATCTGAAGATTGTTTTCAACTTCTTTATTCATGCTACGGTCTTTCAAGAGCGTTTCATCCCGAATTGCCCAAGCTACGGAACGTTGACTACGATAACTGTAACGTTGTCTTTTCCTCCATTTTCAAGAGCGGCCTCAATCAAGCTGTCACATGGAGTATTTCCTTTGGTGTTTGTCTGGAGAATCTCCGTGATCTGCCCCTCTGAAATCATATCATACAGCCCGTCACTGCACAGGAGAAAAACATCGCCCGATTGTATCCCCACTTTTTTGGTATACAAATCATCCACTCCCTGCCCAAGTGCCTGAACCAAGGCATGACTCAATGGATGTCCCTGCGCTTCATCAGCCTGCAAGTAGCCCATTTCCACTGAAAGCTGGGCTATCGTATCATCACGTGTCAGTTGCTTAAGATGGCAATCCCTGAGCAGGTAGATCCTGCTGTCACCCACATGTGCGATATAGGCCATATTATCCGTTAGGATGAGAACGGAAAGGGTGGTACCCATGTGTTCATATTTCACCACGCTATGGGCGAGCCTGGATATTTCCTCATGAATAGCGAAAAAAGCCTTTTCCAAATTGGCCATGATTTCATCCGGTCTCCTGCTCCGTGAGATAGCAAGACGCGCCTCTCTATCCGAGTACCGTTCGCGCAATCCTTCTATTGCCATCTTGCTCGCGATTCTCCCTCCTGTCTTCCCGCTTATACCGTCGGCAACAGCAAAAAGGGAGCCTGCGTCGGCCACCAGATTATCAGTGTTCCAAATCCTTGTGAGCACCACATGGGAATCCTCATTCTGCGACCTTTTGAGACCCCTGTGGGATTTAACACAATATCCGATATCTCGCGAACCTGTTTTCACGTTGACTTTCCCAACCCCACTTTACAAGTCCCATGTTCCTCGGAATCCTCAGTTCATGAGGCGCGGCCAACTTGATAGTTATGGGGAAAATTGATATAAAATAAAGACCTTTTAGTGATCCAAACTCGGACGATTGCCTTACTGTACTTTAGGGGTGACCTACCCCCCATCCTGGGGATGAGTCCAGGGGTTTCCTTTATCTTGCAAGAAATATCTCGTTTCCATCCATAAATGGCCTTTTTGCGCAATCTCTGCGTCAATCTGCGGGATTCCTTGTGCGGCGTACTTCAAGTACGCCTCCGCGTAATCCCTTGATTTGTCCTCGCCTGTGGGCTCGGACTCCCCAGTTTCCTTGATCTTGCACAAAAATTCTCATTTCTGAAACCGGGAACCCGCTGCGACGCAGTGGGACTTGGCGACCGAAGGAAGCCAAGAATTGGAAACTCCTCCGCGCCCTGAATTTATTTGTGGATGGGCACCAGACTAGAAAAGAAACGCGCCGTTTCCTTCATGTCCGCTACGACACTTGTCACCCCTGTGAACCGTGTGCTGGCACGAGGAATCATCGCAAAGATTGACAAAGGACCGTTGGCATCACGGAAATACACTCGGCGGCGAGGCGGTGTCTTCTCGCTGCAAGTCTGCTCCGTAAAGAGGCCATGTGGCCTATTATGCCATAAACCTTCCGGTAATCCACATGGCGAGTTTGTTTCCTCCGATAACGAATATGGCAATGATGACTGTTTCGACAGCAACCTTGAGATTGACGGAAGTGAGGACCGCTGCTGCTGCGAGATCGGTCAAGACCGCGAATCCCAGCCCGGCCGTCAAACCCCACTTTCTGATGAGCCAGGTCATGGTCAGCAGCAAAGGAATGCTGGCGAGGGTTCCAATTATGACCAGCCAGTAAATAGGATAGCTCGTGTGCCTTTCCAGTAGGTTTGTCATGGCCCCCATTCTCGGGCATACAATGAAAAATGCAAACGCCGCCATAGTGATTGCGAAACCCAACGGGTTATTGTTCATCTCCCTTTACCTCCCTTGATCACATATTCCGTCGAATATGGACACCTGCCGGTAGCGCGATACCTGAACCCTGCCGTTCCGGCATGACCAGCGCTTCTTCATTTCTTCGAGTTCTTTGATTCTGCAATCGATATGTAAAATCCCGTTCGGGCTGCGCCCTTGCCGGTTTGACACGGCCTGGATCCTTCCATCGATTTTGCTGCATCCCGGCAATGGCGGCCCCGAAAACAGCATAGCAGTGCGGCTTGCCTGCTTTCATGCGAAGCCCCCTGTGTCGCCCCAGGCACACCTATTTCAAAGAATCGTCACCGAGATTGAGGTCCGAATGGCTCCCGGGGGCCTGCTCAGGGCCGTTCTCTCATGACATAGGTCAAAACGGGCGGCTGTATCCTGATCACCCTCACCCGGTCGTTGGGTAAAATGACCTGCCCCCGGCCGATCCTCACCTTGTTGCTCCCCACCCTGCTCCCCGAGAGGTCCACCCGGACCTCCACGTTGCTTTCATCCAGTAGGCCCACGTCCTTTCGCAGACCGCGCACCGTGATACGAACTCTGGGGTTCGGAGGCTCTGTGATGCGCAGGATCGCGGGCAGATTGGCCGATTCCACCGGCACTGTGAAAGACGCCTGGAAATCCTGCTGCCCGGCAAACAACAACCATGTCAGGGACACCACCAGCAGACTGAGCGCCTTGGTCCGCCAGCGGCGGACCACATATCCGCGGAGCCTTTCCCACCGATTCCCTCCTGCGGGTCGCGGCGGAGCCACGGCCTCATGCATGAACCGCATGAATTTCTCCGGCGATTCCATGATCCGCAGATTCCCCCCCATTGCCACCGACACCTCCCCCCGCTCCTCGGAGACCACGATCACCAGGGCGTCGGCGCGCTTCGACAGTCCCAGTGCAGCCCGGTGCCTCGTACCCCACCGGCGGGGCAGGTCTTTCTCGGAGCTCAAGGGAAGATAGGTGGCCACCTGCCGTATCCTGCCGTCCGCCACGATGACCGCTCCGTCGTGGAGCGGGGAGTCCTTCTGAAAGATGCTCAACAAAATCTCCGGGGTGGGAGCCGCTTCCATGACCTGGCCCGGGGTAATGTGGCCCTGGACCCGCTCGCTGCGCTCCACCACCACGAGGGCCCCGATGCTCCGCCTAGCCAGTTGAAACACACCGTTCACGAAATCACTGATCCATGCCTCGGGGGGTGTCATTTTCCGAATACCGAGCAGTTTTACCGGATTGAGCCGTTCCAGGACCTGCCTGATCTCGGACTGGAAAAGAATGATCAGCAGGATCACCAGGACCTGCCAAAAGACCTGGAAGACCCAGGTGGTGAGAAACAGGCCCCAGGAACGGGCCAGGGTGTATACCGCGCCCAGGCCAAGGAGCCCCACCATGGCCTTGAGGGCCCGGGTCCCCTGGAACCAGAGATAGAGGTGGTATGCCACCACGGAGAGAAACGCCACGTCCAGGACGTCCTGGACCCGGAGGTTCTGGATGATGGACAGGGTTTCCATGCTCACGCCCCCCTCAGCCGGACGCCCCGGAGGGGACCCGACGGCCGCCCGCTTCACCCGGTATCGGGGCGGCGGCCGCTGCCCTGCCCTGCCCGGATTCATCCCTCGCGAGGAACAGGATGGCCAGGGGAGGCAGGGTGAGCGGCAGGGAGTAGGGCCTTCCGTGATGCGGGATTTCCTCGGCCATGACGCCGCCCAGGTTCCCCTGCCCGCTGCCCCCATACAGGGGGGCGTCGCTGTTGAGCAATTCGCGCCACCTGCCCTTGGCGGGGACCCCGACGCGATAGCCGTGATGCGGCACCGGCGTGAAATTGCACACCACCACCACGGCGTCCTGGGACGCCTCACCCTTGCGCAGGAAACAGAGGACACTCTGCTGCGAGTCGTTGCAGTCGATCCACTCGAACCCGGCGGGTTCGAAGTCACGCTCGTGGAGCGCGGGTTCTTGGCGCAGGATTCGATTCAGATCCCGGACCCAGTGCTGCACCCCCTGGTGCATGAGGTCTTCCAGGAGATCCCAGTCCAGGCCGCCTTCGTGGGTCCACTCGTTCCACTGGCCGAACTCCCCCCCCATGAAGAGGAGTTTTTTCCCGGGCTGGGCGTAAAGGTTTCCCAAGAGGAGCCGCAGGTTGGCAAACTTCTGCCAGGGGTCGCCGGGCATCTTCCGCAACAGGGACCCCTTGCCGTAGACCACCTCGTCGTGGGAGAGGGGAAGCACGAAGTTTTCGTGAAAGGCGTAGAGCATCCGGAAGGTGAGCCGGTCGTGGTGGTACCGGCGGTGGACGGGGTCCCGGGACATGTAGTCCAGGGTGTCGTGCATCCACCCCATGTCCCACTTCATCCCGAATCCCAGGCCTCCGAGGTATGCGGGCCTTGACACCATGGGCCAGGAAGTGGACTCCTCGGCGATGGTCTGCACGTCCGGAAACACCCGGTAGACTTCCTCGTTCAGCGTGCGAAGGAAGGCCACGGCCTCCAGGTTTTCCCTCCCCCCGTGCTTGTTGGGGATCCACTCCCCTTCCCTTCGGCCGTAGTCCAGGTAGAGCATGGAGGCCACGGCGTCCACCCGTAGGCCGTCTGCGTGGTAGCGGTCCAACCAGAAAAAGGCGCTGCTCACGAGAAAGCTTCGGACCTCGTTGCGGCCGTAGTTGAAGATGAGGCTGTCCCAGTCCGGGTGATGGCCCTGCCTGCGGTCGGCGTGCTCGTAGAGGTGGGTGCCGTCGAAAAAGCCCAGGCCGTGGGCGTCCGCCGGGAAGTGGGAAGGGACCCAGTCCAGGATCACCCCCACCCCCGCCCGGTGAAACCGATCCACCAGGAACATAAAGTCCTGGGGCGTCCCGTACCGGCTTGTGGGGGCGAAGTACCCGGTGGTCTGGTACCCCCAGGAGCCATAAAACGGGTGCTCCGTGACGGGGAGGAACTCCACGTGGGTAAACCCCGTGTCCACCACGTAGGGGACGAGTTCTTCGGCCAGTTCCCGGTAAGTCAGGGCTCGGTCGTCTTGGGTTCTTTTCCAGGACCCCAGGTGCACCTCGTAGATGGACATGGGGGCGCGGTGGCCGTTTTTCATCCGCCGTGCCCCAAGCCAGGGGCCGTCGCCCCATTCATAGGCCGTGTCCCAGACGATGGAAGCGGTCTTGGGCGGCACCTCGTGGTAGAGGCCGAAGGGGTCGGCCTTATCCGCCACGTGGCCGTTGAGCCGGGACCGGACCCGATACTTGTAGCAGGCACCTCTTGAAACGTCCGGGATGAAGCCCTCCCAGATTCCCGAACTCTCCCGCGGGCGCAGGGGGTGCGCTCCCCCGTCCCAACCGTTGAAGTCCCCGATCACGGAGACAGTCTCCGCATCCGGGGCCCAGACGGCGAAGTAGCCCCCCTTTCGTCCACCGGCCTCTACGAGATGACAACCCAGTTTCTCGTAGAGGCGGAAGTGCCTGCCTTCGTTGAAGAGGAAGAGGTCATCCGCGCTCAGCAGACTGAAATTCGACGCTTTCTTTTCCCCTGTGCTAGCCATGTGCCGAAACACCCCCGGCCTTTCGCCCCATCAGGGCCTCGTAGAGTTCCATGTACAGCGCCGCTGAACGGTCCCAGGAAAAGTCCGCGCTCATGGCATTTCGCACCATCCGGGGCCATTCTTTTTTTCGTGAAAATGCCCTCACGGCCCGCTTCACCGCTTCGGCCAGGGCCCCTGCGTCGTAGGGTTCGAACAGGAAACCGTTTTCCCCGTCCCGGATCGTGTCTTTCAGGCCGCCCGTGGCCCGTGCCACGGGGATCGTGCCGTAGCGCAACGCATAGATCTGGGTCAGGCCGCAGGGCTCGTACAGGGAAGGCACGAGCAGAAAGTCCGCTCCCGCCATGATACGGTGAGAAAACCCCTCGTCGAATCCGATCCTCAAGGAGACCCGGCCCGCGTAAGGAGCAGCGGCACGCTCCAGGGCCTCCTGGATCCGCATGTCCCCGTTGCCCAGGATCACGATACCCGTGTCCAGGGCCACCAGCTCTGGCAGGGCCTGTGCCAGCAGGTCCATGCCCTTCTGGCGGTCCAGGCGGGAGACCACGCCGAGGATCGGGCGGTCTCCGGGTACCCCGTCCAAGCCCGTCTCCTGCACGAGGGCCTTTCTGCAACGCGACTTTCCTTGCATGTTCCCCGGCCCGTACCCGGCTGCAATGTGGGGGTCGCGGGCCGGGTCCCAGCGTCCGTAATCCGCGCCGTTCAGAATGCCCTTCAGGGAATCGCCCCGGGCCCGGAAAACCCCTTCCATGCCCAGGCCCAACTCCGGCGTGCAGATCTCCCGCGCATAGGTGGGGCTCACGGTGGTCAGGGCGTCTGAGTACACCGCCCCGGCCTTCAGGAGGCTCAGGCTCCCCCAGTACTCCAGACCCTCAGGGTGGTAGCATTCCGCCCTTGAAAGCCCTGTGACCTCGAGCTTTTCGGCGGGAAACAGTCCCTGGTAGCCCGCGTTGTGGATGGTGAAGACCATCCGGGCGGTCGCCACCGAGGGATCCCCCCTGTAGGGTCCTTTGAGGAGCGGAGCCACGAGACCCGTCTGCCAGTCGTGGCAGTGGACCACGTCCGGGGTCCAGGACAGGGCCCCGGGAATTCGGAGTGCGGCGTGGCAGAGAAAGGTGAACCGCTCCAGGTTGTCGTAGTAATCACCCCGCGGGGCGGCATAGAGATTGGGCCGGTCGTAGAGGTCTTCCCGGTCCAGGAGGTAGAGGGGCACCCGCCCCAGGCGTCCTTCCCGCACGGCGCAACGCAGGTCCTGCCCCCCCAGGGGGACCTCCACCTCCGTCAGGACGGGGGCAGACCCCTCCATCCTTTTCCGAACGCCCCGGTAAAACGGCAGAACCACGCGCACGTCGGCACCCAGCCGCAACAGTGCCTGGGGCAGGGCCCCGGCCACGTCCCCCAACCCGCCGGTCATGGCCAGGGGCGAGGCCTCGGGGGAGACGAAGAGGACCCTCGGAGACCCGTCTCTCGTCGTTCCCCTTTCGGGCCCCTCCCCGGCCGGCCCCTTGGCCCGCTCCGGGGGGTACGGTTTCTCCTCTCGTGACATGCTTCTCGCCCCATGCCGCTTCGCCGCCCGATTTTTCAGGGCTGCTTGAAATACCCCTTGGGCACCACCACGATGCCCCTCCGTGTAACGGTGAACTTCTTGGCGTCCTCGCGGGGGTCGTGTCCGATCTCCGTACCCGGGGGCAGGACGTTGTCCTTATCGATGATGGCCTTCTTGATCCTGCAGTGCCTGCCCACCAACACACCGTCCAGGATCACCGACTCATCCACCGTGGCCCAGCTTCGGACCGTCACGTTGAAGGACAGCACACAGTTTCGCACGATGCCGCTCACGATGCAGCCCGGCGCCACGAGGGAGTCCAGGGCCTTTCCAACCCGCGGATTTTGCCCCCGCTCGCTGGCGAACACGAACTTGGCGGGAGGCGCATTGGGCTGGTAGGTATGGATCGGCCACTTTTCGCCGTAGAGGTTGAAATAGGGGTTCACGCCCGTCAGGTCCATGTTCGCGTTCCAGTAGGCGTCCAGGGTACCCACGTCCCGCCAGTAACTGGAATCACGGGTCCTGGGCTCCAGGCGGGGCCTGCGTTCCCCGTTGGCCAGGGTCTCGAACACATAGTCCTCGATCCGGTTGAACTTGCGGTAAGGGTAGGCGAAGACCCGGTGGCTCTGCAGGATCCGGGGGATGATGTCCCTGCCGAAGTCGTCCTCCTTCCCCCCCGCCAGCAGGTCCTTGAGGACCTCGGTGCGGAACAGGTAGATGCCCATGGAGGCCAGGACGTGGCCCTTGTCCCCCGGCACCGTGGGGGCGTCCTTCTTGGGTTTCTCCTGGAACCGCCTGATCCGGAAATCCTCCCCCACCTCCGCCACCCCGAACTGGCTCGCAGTTTCCGTCCCCACCTCCAGCAGGGCGACGGTGAGATCGGATTCCTTCTCCAGATGGTAGCGGTAGAACAGGCTGTAATCCATCTTGTAGATGTGGTCCCCGGAGAGGATCAGCACGTGGGCTGGCTTGTGGTCCCCGATGAGATAGAGGTTCTGGCGGATGGAATCCGCCGTGCCCCGGTACCAATCGAGGCCCGTCCTTTGCTGGGGCGGGACATTCTTCAAAAAGTGACCGATCTTTTTACTGAAAATATTCCACCCGTTCTCCAGATGCTCGGTCAGGGACTGGGACTTGTACTGGGGCAGGACGATGATCTTGTAGATCTGGGAGTTGACGCAGTTGCTCAGGGTGAAATCCACGAGACGGTAGATCCCGCCGAAGGGGACCGCCGGCTTGGTCCGGTCCCGGGTCAGGGGCATGAGCCGCTCGCCCCTGCCCCCGGCCATGATGAATGCGAGGATTTCTTTCATCTTCTTCTCCCCGAAACACCGGCCCCTCTCCTGCCACGGGCCGCCTTCCTCTCATGAATATGTTTTGCCTCAACCGCTCCTAAGGAGTATAATCCCTTCGCACCGCATTTACCAACCCCATTTCTCCAGGAGGACTGATCCCCGATGACTTCCCAAACCAAGCGGCCCACCCCCGGTCCCTGTTGTCGCGAGAAACAGGAGGGGCCCCGCGGGTCCAGCGGCACACACAGGACCCTGCGCCCGCGCGCCGACCGCCGCGGGCGTTAGGCATCCATGGATCGGCGCGCCAGCGGTGCCCTGCTTCACGTAACCTCCCTGCCGTCCCCTTACGGGCTGGGCGATTTCGGGCCGGGGGCCACTTGGTTTGCGGATTTTCTGGCCCGAACCCGTCAGCATTACTGGCAAATCCTGCCCTTGAACCCTACGAGGCCGGAGGCGGGGCACTCTCCTTACCACAGCCCGTCGGCCTTTGCCTTCAACCCGCTGCTCATCAGCCCGGAGTTTCTCGCAAGAGACGGGGTCCTGGCAGGGGGTCTTGACAACTTCGCCCCCCTGCCCCCGGGCCGGGTGGACTATGGAGCCGTCTCCGCCCGCAAGGGGGCGATCCTGGAACGGGCAGCCCGAAATCTGCAGCAGGGACAGGGCCCCTTGGGAGAGGATTACGAGCGATTCCGCCAAGAAAACGCGGGGTGGCTGGACGATTACGCCCTGTTCACCGCCCTGAAAGCACAATTTGAGGACCGGCCCTGGGCCTCGTGGGACCCTCCCCTCCGGGACCGCGACCCGGGCGCGCTGCGGGAGGCCGCCCGGTCCCTCTCGGAGGAGATGGAGCGTATCAGGCTCCTCCAGTACATGGCCTTCCGCCAGTGGCGGGACCTGCGGGCCCATTGCAATGCCAGGGACATCCGGGTGATCGGGGACATGCCCATCTACGTGGTCTACGAGAGTGCGGACACCTGGGTCCACCCGGAAATCTTCCACCTGGACGAGGCCAAGAGGCCCGTGACCGTTGCCGGGGTTCCACCCGACTATTTCAGTGAGACCGGCCAGTTGTGGGGCAACCCGGTCTACCGCTGGGATGTGCTGAGGGAGCAGGGGTTTTCGTGGTGGATTGACCGGCTCCGCCACAACCTGGGGCTTTACGACCTGGTTCGGATTGATCACTTCCGTGGTTTCGTGGGATACTGGGCAATCCCCGCGTCCGAGAAGGACGCCGTGAACGGGCGCTGGGTGTCCGCGCCGGGCTGGGATTTCTTTCGGTGCATCACGGGACATTTCGAACGGTTGCCTATCATTGCAGAGGATCTGGGGATCATCACGCCGGACGTGGTGGAAGTGATCCGCCACTTCCAGTTCCCGGGGATGAAGGTCCTGCTCTTCGCCTTCGGGAGCGATCTGCCCACGAACCCCTACGCCCCGCACAACCTGGACCGGCACTGCGTGCTGTACACGGGGACACACGACAACAACACGGCCAGGGGCTGGTTCGAACAGGAGACCTCGCCGGAAGACCGGGACCGGCTGCAATGGTACCTGGGCAAGGAGGTGCACCCCCACACCGTGGGGATTGACCTGATCCGGCTGGCCATGATGTCCGTGGCCGACACGGTGATCTTCCCCGTCCAGGACCTCCTGTGCCTGGGACCCGAGGCGCGCATGAACCGCCCGGCCACCCGCGGCGGCAACTGGGAGTGGCGCCTGGACCCGGCCATGCTGAATCCGGCCGTGGAGGAGACCTTGCGGCGCATGACGGAAATTTACCGCCGGGCGTGAGGGCGCCCGGTCGGCAAGGAGCTTATGGACCCCCTTCGCAGAAACCCCCACATCTACCAGATCAACCTCATGACCTGGCTCCGGGACCTGTCCTCAGAGCTGGGCCGCAGGGTGACCCTGGAAACGATCCCCGGCGACCGGTGGCCGGCGCTCCGGGAACTGGGCATGGACCTGGTCTGGCTCATGGGCATGTGGGAGAGGAGCCCCACTTCGCGGGAAAAGGCCAGGAGGGAGCCGAACCTCCTGGAGGCAGGCCGCAATGCCCTGCCGGACTTCGAGGTGGAAGACCTGGACGGTTCCCCCTATGCCGTTCATGACTACCGCCCCGATCCGCGCTTCGGGTCCGAGGAAGCGCTGCTGGCCGTGAAGGAGGCCTGCGAGGCGGTAGGTTTGCGGCTCATCCTGGATTTCGTCCCGAACCACACGGCCTGTGACCACCAATGGGTCCTGGAAAAGCCTGAAATCTACGTGCACAAGGAAACGGCGGAAGACCCGGTGGATGGGTTTTTCCGCGTACAGGGGCAGCCCTACCTCGTGGCGAACGGCAAGGACCCCTATTTTCCCCCCTGGACGGACACGGCCCAACTGCACTATGGAAGAAAAGAAACCCACCAGGTCATGGCGCGGGCCTTGCTGGGGCTCACCCGGTTCTGCCACGGGTTTCGTTGCGACATGGCCATGCTGGTTCTCCGGGACATCTTCCGCAACACCTGGGGCGCCCTGGTCGGTGACCCTGAAACCCAGGAAGAATTCTGGGATCTGGCGCGTCGCGCGTTCAAAGCCGAAGGGGTCTCCCCCCTCATGATCGCCGAGGCCTACTGGGGCACGGATGCCAGGCTCCGGGACCTGGGCTTCCAGTTCGTCTATGACAAGGAACTCTATGACCTCTTCAGCGCCAGGGACATCGCCCGCCTTCGGGAACTCCTGGCACGCCCGGCCGCGGAACAGGAACACCAGGTCCGCTTCCTGGAAAACCACGACGAACCACGCGCTATGGCCTTCCTGGGGCCGGGGCACATCCGCTGCGCCATGGTCCTCCATGCGACGTTGCCCGGCATGCGGTTCTGGCAGGAGGGGCAGTTCGAGGGATACAGGATCCGCGTGCCCGTGCAACTGTCCAGGGCCCCGCGGGAGGAAGCCGACCCGGACCTCCTGCGGTTTTCCCACGTGCTGCTTCGGCTCGTGGATCACCCGGTATTCCACGACGGGGCGTGGGAGCTTTGCGAAACGGCCGGGTGGCACGACAACGATTCCCATCGCCACCTCCTCGCATGGTCCTGGCGCCTCGGACAGGAGAGACGTTGGATCGTGGGAAACCTCTCGGACCAGGGCGCCCAGGGCCGCGTGATCCCACCCTCGGGATGGCTCCCCCGAGCCAGGGCCCTGTGGCTTTCCGACCCCCTCAAGGGGGAGCGGTTCCAGCGTGAACGGGCCAAAACGGAAACGCACGGGCTGTACGTCGGCCTCGGACCCGGTGAATTCCATTTCTTCACGGTGGAGGGAAGGATAGAACGATGACCCATCCCATCAAGACGATCGAGGTAAAACCGAGGGTGCCGGAAAGGCTCGAGCCGCTTTACGCGCTCTCTGGCAATCTTTATTTCGCTTGGCATCACGACGCCTCGGAGCTTTTCCGCCGGATCCATCCGGATCTTTGGAAGGCGTCGGACAAGAATCCCGCCGCCTTCCTGGGACGCCTCCAGCAAGAGGAGCTGGAATCCCTCGTGGCGGACGAAGGGTTTCTCGCGCACATGGAGAGGATGAACGCCGAGTTCAACCGTTATCTGGCTGAGAAACCCAACGAAGACATTTTCTCGGGGGCCGGGGGGCCCTTCGTGGTAGCTTACTTCACCGCGGAATGCGGTCTGGCCGAATGCCTCCCGATCTACTCCGGCGGCCTGGGAATCCTTTCGGGAGACCACCTCAAGTCCGCCAGCGACCTGAATCTGCCCATCGTAGGCGTCTCCCTCGCCTACCAGAAAGGCTATTTTCGCCAGTACCTCACCCACGACGGCTGGCAGATGGAAACCTACCCGGTAAACGACTTTTGCACCCTGCCCATGGAACGGGTGACGAACGCCCAGGGAGAACCTCTGACCGTCTCCGTGGACCTCCGTGGGGAAACGGTGCAGATCCAGGTCTGGCGCGTCCGGGTGGGCAGGACGGTGCTCTATCTCTTGGACACGAACGTGGAAGGCAATTCCCCGGCAGCTCGGGAGGTCACCTCGGAACTTTACGGAGGCGACCGGGAGATGCGCATCCGGCAGGAGATCGTGCTGGGGATCGGCGGGGTCCGTGTCTTGGAGGCCCTGGGGCTGGAGCCCGCGGTCTATCACATGAACGAGGGACACTCGGCCTTCGCGCTCTTCGAGAGAATCCGACACCTACACCAGGACATGGGTTTCAGTTTCAACGAGGCCGTGGAATTCGTCAAGGCCACCAGCGTGTTTACCACCCACACGCCCGTGCCGGCCGGAAACGACATGTTCCACCCGGACCTCGTTCGGGCCTACTTCGAGGGCTTTGCCGTCGCCATGGGGATCAACATCGATGTCCTGCTGGGCTTTGGGCGCCAGAACCCCCGGGCCCAGACCGAAGAGTTCTGCATGACCGTCCTGGCGCTTCGTCTTTCCAGCCGATGCAACGGCGTCAGCCGCCTCCACTCCCAGGTCAGCCGACGCATGTGGCATCAGATTTGGCCCAAGATGCCCGAGCGGGACCTGCCCATCGGTTACATTACCAACGGGGTCCACATCCCTTCCTGGATCAGCCGGGAGATGGCGGAAAACTACGCGCGGTACCTGGGGCCCCGCTGGATCGAGGACCCCGACAACGTGATGGTCTGGGAACGGGTGGAAAAGATCCCGGACACGGAGCTGTGGAGGACCCACGAAAGGGCCAAGGAACGCCTGGTGGCCTTTGCGCGGGCGAGGTTGCGCGAACAGATGTTCCGGCGCGGGGTGCCGCGCCGGGAACTTGCCCTCGCAGACGACGTGCTCAACGCCGAAGCGCTCACCATCGGGTTTGCCCGACGCTTTGCCCCCTACAAACGAGCCTCCCTCATTCTCCGGGACATCCCCAGGCTCGAACGGATTCTCCTGGATGCCCGGCAGCCCGTCCAACTGATCTTCGCCGGCAAGGCGCACCCCCAGGATCACATGGGCAAGGAACTCATCAAGCAGATCGTCCAGATCGGGTCCCAGGAGAAGTTCAGGCGCCACGTGGTCTTCCTGGAGGACTACGATATCGAGGTGGCCCGACACCTGGTGCAGGGGGTCGATGTCTGGCTCAACACCCCGCGGCGACCCCTGGAGGCGTGCGGCACGAGCGGCATGAAGGCCGTGGCCAATGGCGCCCTGCACCTCAGCGTCCTGGACGGGTGGTGGGACGAAGGGTATGACCCGGACCTGGGATGGGCCATCGGCGGCGGAGAAGACTTCGAGGACCACGAATACCAGGACGAGCTGGAAAGCAGGATCCTTTACGACATCCTGGAAAAGGACGTGGTCCCCCTGTTCTACGACCGGGGTGCGGACCATCTCCCCAGGGGCTGGGTGGCCATGATGAAGGCCTCCCTTCATCGCCTCTGCCCCATGTTCAACACCCACCGGATGGTGATCGAGTACTGGGAACAGTTCTACCTGCCGTGTGCCCGCCGCGGTTCGGAACTCAAGGTTCAGGACTGGCAGGGCCTGCAGAGCCTCGCGGCCTGGCGGGAGAAGATCATGTTCAACTGGGGCGATGTGGCCGTCAGAGAGGTGATGCTGGAAAGGGGGACGCAGGCCCTCGTGAGTCAGCCGTGCAAGGTGCAGGCCGTGGTGAAGACGGGGAGCCTCGCGCCGGAGGACTTGGTGGTGGAGGCCTATTTTGGGAGGCTCGATCCGGCAGGCGCCTTCACCGAGAGCCACACCGCGGCCCTCACCCACGTAGATGCGCTCGAGGAAGGGGTCCACCGCTTCCAGGGGGATGTGGTGTTCAAGAGCGTGGGCCAATACGGCCTCAACGTGCGGGTCACCCCGCGACACCCCGACGCTGCCAGCCGCCTGTCCATGGGACTCGTGGCGTGGGGGGAGTAGGGTCACCCCCGCATAAGCGGCTACGAAGTAGCCAGGGCGGTGCGCGGGTACACGTCGGAGGATCCCGCTCTCCAGGCCCACGTAAGGGGCGTGAGGCTGCTTGCCCTGTCATCCGTTCTGGATCGCGACGCAAAAGAATGCGAGGCCGAAGGCTTCGACGCCTTCCTGAGCAAACCCATCAAGCGGGAAAAGGTCTTCCAGGTCATAGAAAAATGGGGCTTTTGAGATGCCGTAGCCCTTAATCCCCCCTCACATATCATCCCCGGTGTCCGCTCCTGCCTCCGAAACGGTGTGCCACTTCCCTGGTCAGCCTTAGGGTATGCCGCTCGATCTCCTGGAGACTCCTTCCCGGGTATTTGGCATAACTGATCATGATCCCGTTCAGTGCGGAGAACAGGGCGTGGGCGGCGAGCCGGGTGTCGCCCGAAATTCCGGCGCCTCTCACGGCCTGCTCCACGCGGTCCATCAGGGGACGCATCGTGGTGTCGATCTCGGCGGCCGCCTGCGGCGAAAGGCGACCTCCCAACATGAAATATCCCATCATCTGGTAGAAGGTCATGTTCTCATTCAGATACGTCACATAGGTCTCGCAGAAGCGTTCCAGGATGCACGTTCCTCCTGCCTCCTTCATGGCCTCTTCCACCCGTGCGGTCAACTCCCGGGCTCCTTCGAAGAACACCTCCAGGAACAGCTCGTCGAGGTGAGTGAAGTAGCGATAAATGACACCCGTGCTGAATCCCGCTCTTTTTGCGATCTGCCTGGCGGTAACACTTCGGAAATCTCTCTCGGAGAAGAGTTCCCTGGCCGTATCTAGAATCAGGCGTCTTCGTGCAAGGCGTTCTTCCCGCCGAAGTCTTTGAAGGCCGCCGGCTACCGCTTTGTCGGCCGGGCCGGGCCGCGCACCTGCTCCTTTTGCCCCTGACATATCCGCCTCCTGAACGAACCGCCTCATCCTCCCGCCGCTTCGGCCGGCTCCTCCGCATGCACCCGCCACATGTCTTCGTCCGTGAAGCAGCGTTCGCTCTCGTCCGGTGTCATGGCATCCTTTTCAAGCTTGCGCCGGTCGTATTCCCGGCTCATGACCTCGTCATAGTACTCGTGCTGGATGAGGAGGTTCATGATCTCGGTGGTCCCCGTCCAGATGAGCGCAAGCCTCGTATCCCGCAAAGCCCGTTCGATCGGATAGACCTTGGTATAACCGATTCCTCCCATGATCTGCATGGCATTGTTTACCACATCCCAGGCGGCCTCGGTGGCGAACCGCTTGGCCTCGCTCACCACCCGCCGAACGTTGGGAGCGTTTTCGTCCACGGCACGGGCCGCCATGTAGGTCAGGGCCCTGGCCGCGTCAAGCTGGGTGATGGAATCGGCCACCATGAAATTTACCGCCTGAAACCGCCTGATGGGCCTGCCAAAGGCCTTCCTGCGGTTGGAATAACGCACCGCCAGGTCAAGCGCCCCCCACACACCGAGACATCCCGCTGCGGAGGTGAGCCTTTCAGGAATCATCATCTGGTTGAAACAAAGGGCTCCCCCGTGAAGTTCACCCACCAGGTTTTCCCTGGGCACTTTCACGTTCCTGAAAACCAGCCTTCCCGTACCACCCCCGCGACAGCCCAGCAGGTCATAGAGATATTCGGTCTTGACTCCAGGGCCCCTTTCGATCAGCAGGAGGCTTATGCGGCCGTACTTGTGGGCATCGGGCTCAAAGTTGGTCCTGCAGTAGACGAGAAAAAAATCGGCTCCTTCCGCGCCCACCACGAACCGCTTCTGGCCGTTCACGACGAAGTGATCCCCCTGCAGGACCGCCTGGGTGGTGGCGCCGAAAAAGTCGGATCCGCCTCGGGGTTCGGTAAGGGCCTCGGCCGCCACGAGTTTTCCTTCCAGGTACGGCTTGAGGTACTTTTCCTTTTGTTCGTCAGTGCCGAATTTGTCCAGGGCCTCCCCTACGATGGAGGGCATGACAAAGGCACACCCCAATGCCATGCCGAGGCATCCGATCTCTTCCGTGGCCGCAACATCCGCCACCCAGTTCAGACCCCGGCCACCCCATTTCTCCGGGAATCGGATCCCCCGGAGGTTGTGCGCCGCAAGCCTTTCCACAAACTCTCGCGGATAAACCACCTCGTCACGGTCCATTTGCCGCAAGAACGCGCTGGAAACCTCCTCCCTGACAAACCTTTTCGCCTCGTCCCGGACGGCCTTTTCTTCCGCCGTCAACAAAAAATCGTACATGATGACCTCCCTGATCCCGCAGCCGGTACGCCGCAAAGTCGCCTGCCCTGACCGGGTAGAGGCCGAACGCCGTGCCCCGGATGCGGGTCTGCAGAATTGATAACATTGTTCATAATAGATAACATTGTTATTTTTGTCAATCCGTTTTGTGCCTCCGTGGGGAACCGGCTCCGCCCGACAAAAGACAATTTGAAGAGATCGACTAAAAGCTTCGGAAACTAAGAAGGAAGCAAGAAAAGTTGACTTTGGCCCATGAATCCAGTAAATAGAAACGTAATGTGTCCCGGTTTCGCAGCGACCGCCGGGAGGAAGCGGCCTAGAAGGGACACGGGATCGGGCCTTGCGCTGCCGGGGGATTCGCTTACCCGGCCGGGGGCTGAACCCGGGGACGCCCATGCAGGGGTGCGACGGGTCTTGTGATGACACTTGCAATGACATCCACCGGTTACGTTGGAATGAAGAAAAAATATCAGCTCATTACGATGATCCTGATCACGCTGGTGGTCGTCGGTTTCTTCTTGAGCATCTATATCACGGTGGAAGAAGTCATGCCTGACAACGCCGTGGTTGTCATCACGGTGGAAGATAAGCTGTATCATTCCATCCACTTCGACCACGTCTGCGTTGTGGGCAAGACCGCCAAGACCACTACCTTGGCTGAGGCCAAAGCAGCAGGCTACCTGCCGGATCCCCATTGCGAGGAGTTGGGTTACTTCAGAGGTACCCGTCGATTCCTTTTCCACCACCTGCTTTCCAAGCTGGGGTTTCACGTCAACAGTCGATGGGATAAGGATGGAAACTGGCTGTGGTAGACTCTTTCATCGATTCCAATCAACACACGACGCCCCTTTTCGCCCCGCCCCAGTCCAGAACAGACCTATTCTTCACCGCAACAGGACGCCCTTTACGGGCGCGAAGGGAAAAGAGACCGCCTCTCCACCCGACGGGCAACGGTATCCGCGCTGATCTGCACACCAGGGGGGACTCGGAATGCCGAACCTTTACGTGGTGACCAATGAGGGGATCATCTTCAATATCCCCATCAACAAGGACAAAATCACGATAGGAAGAAGCAAGGACAACGATTTGACTCTTCAGGACGGGACCGTCTCGCGTCATCACGCGGAAATCCTCAAAACCGATAAGGGATACATGCTCGTCGATCTGGGCAGTTACAATGGAACCCGCCTTAACGGGAAGCTGATCCAGAGCGCCCTCCTGCGCTATGAGGACAGGATCCAGATCGGTCTCAACAAACTCACCTTTACGGCCCGTGACAAAGGAACGGGCGAGGTGAGCGATTCGCTGCTTCTCACCACGGACGGGGATTACGAGAAGGGAAAAGAGCGCATCATAGAAAGCATACCCCACAAGGAGCACGGCGATTCCCGGTCGCTGCTGGTGGACTTGGAGGAGCAAAGCGGCCTCAGAAAGCGAGAACGAGAGGCGATTCCCGATGCGCTGGATCCCGCCTCCAGATCCCACCTCACCACCCTGGCCAGGGCCAACAAGGTCCTTTTCGTCCTTTATGAAATCAGCCGACAGTTGAACCAGATCCTGGATTTCAATGAACTCCTCAAGCGGATCATGGATCTCATTTTCATGGTGATCGACGCGGACTACGGGTTCCTGGTGATCCTGGGGGGAAAGGAACAAGAGGAACTGATCCCGGTGGTGGTCAAATACAAGGGAGGCAACCCTCCCTCCTCGGGCGATGTGAGGGCCAGCCGCACCCTGATGAACAAGGTGATCCAGGACAAGGTGGCGCTGCTCACGTCCAACGCCATGACCGATTCCCGTCTCGACGGCGCCAAGAGCCTCATCCTCCAGCAGATCAAGTCGGCCATGTGCGTGCCGCTGTGGCGAAAGGATAAGATCATAGGAGTGATCGAACTGGACAGCGTGCGGCTCGACAACCAGTTCACTCAGGAAGACCTGGAACTGCTCAAGGCCATAGGCAGCCAGATGGCAATGGTGATAGAGCAGGCGACGCTGAACGAACAGATTCGCGCCGAGGAACGCATGCGGAACCGCCTGGAACGGTTCCACTCTCCCCAGGTGATCGAAATGATCCTCAAGGGCGGGCAGGAAACCAAAGACAATATAATGGACCCCAAGGAACTGACCGCCACGATCTTGTTTACCGACATCATCGGCTTCACGCGACTTGCCGAACGTATGCCGCCCCGTCAGATCAACATCATCCTGAACCGCTTCTTCTCCCGGATGACGGACATCATCTTCGCGCACGACGGGACCCTTGACAAGTACATAGGGGACGGCCTGATGGCCGTGTTCGGTGCGCCCATGGAAAAGCCCGACGATCCGGAGCGTGCCATAAAAGCGGCACTCAAGATGAGAGAGACCCTCTCGCTGATGATGCGCAACGCCAAAGAAGACCGCCGCTTCGACATCCGTATCGGCATCAACACAGGCCGGGTCGTGGCGGGAAACATCGGGTCACCGAAACGGCTGGACTACACGGTCATAGGCGACCCGGTCAACACCGCGGCCAGGCTCGAGTCCATAGCCGACCGAAACCAGATCCTCATAGGGGAGGAGACGTTCCGGCGGGTGGAAGGAAAATTCCAGATCCGTCAGGTGGGTTCGCGGCGAGTGAAGGGCAAGAGCGCAGAAGTCATGGTGTACGAGGTCCTGGGGCCTTGACCCCGTTCTGGGAGTGATCCCGCATCATTCCTTCTTGCGAATGAAAGAGGCGATATTGCGCTGAAGAAGATCATATTCCTCCGTGAGTCTGCCGAGCTTTTCCTTGCAGTCCACGGCATATCTCTCCAGTTTCTTGACGCGCATCTTGAGATGAGTCACATTCATATTCACCACCGCACAGGCCCGAACCTGCCCCGAAGAGGTGCGTACCGGATAGACATCCGCAACAACGTAGATCGGATCTCCGTTGGCTGCGTAACATTTCCACTCCTGCCCGGAAAAGGAATCCCCTTGCAAGGCCTTGACCACTGTCTCGCGAAACCCCGGCCGGTATGGCTTGGAAATGAATTGGAGGGGACTTCCACCCGTCATCCGGGAAGCGGGATACCCGAATAGTCTCTCGCAGGCCGGGTTCCAGGCCGATATCTTTCCCTTCTTGTCCACCTCAAAAACGGGCAGGGACTCCTGTATCGCCGCGGGAATTCGTCTGTCGTGATGCTGCATGCCCACGGTGTGATCCCCCACGTCTTGAATCGTCTGGATCACGCCCCGGATCCCCCCCTCGTCGTCCCGGATAGGAGCCGTATTGAGAATGGCCACGGTTCCGCCTTTGAACTTGGGCAGCAAAACCTCCATGGCAAAGCTGCCGCTGTCGGACTTGGACACAATGGCGCTGCTGTAGGATTCCAGGACACCTTCGGGATCCTCCAGATACTTGTCCACCAGGCTGCCCTCGTCATCCACGAAAAATCCGTCCCAAACAGACTTTCCCAGGATCTCTTCGGCCGGCACGCCGGTAATTTCCCGACACGCCCGATTCCACTGGATCACCCGGTGGTTCCGGTCCACCACGAAGGTGGGAACGGGAGAGCGCTCCAGGAGGTCCTCGGCAAACCTCCGCAGCTCCCGCATGGAGTCGTTTTTCAACTCTTCCCGCTCGTATGCCTCCTGCCGGTCTCGTTCATACAGGAATGCAAGCATGAGGGTCAACAGGAGCCCCAGGAGATACGCGCCCAAAGAGTGGGCGGGCGCCACGGCCGCGGGCAGCATGCCGGGCACCTCCCGCCCGGCTTGAAGGAAATAGACCGCCAAGCCGCTCTCCACGAAAACGAGGCATGCCCAAATGCTTCCCCACAGGTATCCCGTCATGTAGACGGCCAGCAGGATCAGCACGGCATTCCAGACCCAGGGAAGAAAACCCAGGCTTTCGCCGGCCATTGCTCCGGTGTTCCACCGGATGAATACAAGAGCCGCCCAGACCACGAACACGCCGAAGTTGCCCATGATGCGGGGGTTCTTTGTGACCCGCAGGAAAATCAAGATCCAGATGTTCAGGAGCGCCACGGCCATTAGGAGGTGGGTGATGAGAGCCGCGCCGGCGAAGAAATAGAAAAGACCCGCCAACGGGGCCACCACCACGCACGCAAGGCAGAAGGCATTCAGAAACCGGATCTTGCGAAGCGTTTCAGGATCCGCCGGATGCGATCCGCAAGTGAGAAAGTTCTGAAGCCCCCGGTCGAGCTTACGCTGGAGATTTCGAATTTCCAAGGTCGAACGCCCCCCCTGCACATCGGCCCTATAAGATCTCCACCACCCCCTCCTTGTTCACCGTTCCCGTGATCGACGGCGAGCCGTCTCCGAAGAGGGGGAAGGCATTGAGGGGGGAATTGATGGTGACCATGCATCTGTCGCCGGTGTTCAGAATCGTAAAGCTCAAATTGTGGCCCACGGGGATCAGGACATTGATCTTCTCCAGCAACTGCTTGATTTCCGCCTTGTCAGGCGGGTCCGAGTTGGCGATGAAAATCGTATCCCCCACGTTGGGCGGATAGAACTCCTCGTGCTCGAGGTAATACATGATCTCGGCGTCCAGGATTTGTTTCAGCATGACCTGGGCCTCGGATCCGTGGACACGCTGCATGTAGGTATTGTAGAAGGGGATGGCCGTCAACACAAGAATCATCAGAGTCATGATCACTACGGCCAATTCGATGATGGTAAAACCCTCGGCCCGTCTCATCTACCCTTCCTCCACCGGGCCGCCGTCGTAACGTATCCCTTTGCCCGTCAGGACAAGGTTCATCCGCCCCTTTTTCGGTTTGGCCAGGGACAGGCGGTATCCCACCTCATCGTCCCGCTCGTAGAGGAGCTTGGACAGGTGATGCATCTCCGTTTTTTTCAACGCCAGGTATTTGGGAACCAGTTCCTCGAGGCTCGCCGGGTATCGGGCGCCCTCGTAACGGGCGTACCGTTTGATGGCGCCGTTCACCATGAAAAGAAGCACGCGCCCTTTCTTGGCGAATTGAGCGGTCCGCTGCGGAGCCGGCTGCCCGCCGAAGAGGATCACTCCCCACATCACGAGGATGAGGACCGAAGAAACCATCATGAAGTAATGAAAAGGTCCCCACCTTCTCAGTTTGGCCGCCTTTTTCTCGCCGGCCTTCTCCCGCTTTTCCACCAGGCTGCTGCCCACTTCGGAAAGGGAATGAAGCATGGCGCACTGAAAACAACTGTAGACCCCCGGGCGCACCTCCTCCACGCAATCGCCGCACAGCGGGGCGTTGCAACTCGTGCAGAAGTACTCTGCGTTACGATTTTTGTGGTACTTGCATTTCATCGCGGGTCTCACGGAAACTTGAGCCGGCCGAGCCCCACGGGCAGGCCCGTGGCCCCACTTGGTTCTTCCGAACGGCTTTGCAACCGGCGGGCCCCAAGCGGCTCGACATCCACCCGTAACCGAGTTCAACCCCGGCTGAAGCCCGGGGCTTTTCGCGGACGGGGTAACCCTGTGAAAGGCCTTAGGATCTGATAAAAGAAAAAGGCATTTTAGTCAAGAAGTAATCGGATTTTGTCCGGATTCGCCGGGATGGAGGCCCCGGGGACCCGGAGCCGTGGCCCTATGAGTCCTCCCGGGACCGCAAGTCGTGGGTGCAATAGGGACAAACGATCCACTCGGGCTGGACGATACGGCCGCAACCCTCGCAATTGGGCACGATCGGTTTTCGGCAAAACGGACAATCTTTGAAATCGAGGCTCACGGGCTTGCCGCAGTTTGCACAGATGGTGGTCAATTCCTCCTTCTGGTGCACCGCCTTGAGGACCTCCTCGATGGTGGTGACACCCATGCGGATCTTGCGCAGGCCGCTGATCCCCAGCGTGGTCATACCCGTGGCCATGGCGGCCTCCCGCAACGTATCCGCAGTCGCCCGGGCCTGGACCAGTTCCCGCAGCTTGTGGCCCATGATCATGACTTCTTCGATGGCCGTCCTCCCCTTGAACCCAGTACCGTTACAGTTCTCGCAGCCGGCGCCCCGGTAAAATGTAAACGGCAAATCCTGCTCTCTCATGCTCAAACGGGCAAGCAATTCCGGGTCAGGGACATACTCCTCCTTGCACTCGGGGCAAATCACCCGCACCAGCCGCTGGGCCACGACACCCATGACCGACGTGGCGATCAGGAATGGGGGCATCCCGATATCCATCAATCGCGTCACGGCCGTGGGTGCGTCATTGGTGTGGAGGGTGGAAAGGACCAGGTGGCCGGTGAGGGAAGCCTGGAGGGCGATCTCGGCTGTTTCCTCGTCCCGGATCTCACCCACCATGATGACGTCGGGGTCCTGGCGCAGGATGGACCTCAGAACAAAGGGGAACGTGAGTCCCACCTTCTCGTTCACCTGGACCTGGTTGATTCCTTCCAGTTCGTATTCAACCGGGTCCTCCACGGTGATTATGTTGGATTCCTCGGATACTATTTCCCGCATGCAGGCGTAAAGGGTCGAAGTCTTCCCGCTACCCGTAGGGCCGGTGATCAGGACCATTCCCTGAGGCTGTCGGATGAAACTCCGAAGAATAGTGTGGTTTTTCTCGCTGAAACCCAGTTCCTCTATGGTAACCGAGGCCTCCTCCCGGTTCAGGATTCGGATCACCGCCTTCTCGCCGTAAAAAGTGGGCAGGGTGGATACCCGCAGGTCCACCGACACATTGCTGGCCTTGACCTTGATCCGGCCGTCCTGCGGCAATCTGCGTTCGGCGATGTTCATCCCGCCCAGCACCTTGATCCGGGAAACAATAATTGGGTGGGTCCATCTGGGCAGACGGATCGAGTCGTGAAGCACCCCGTCCACGCGGTTCCTGACTCTGACGGCGTTCTCCTGGGCTTCGATATGCACGTCGCTGGCACCCTTCTTGATGGCGTTCTTGATGATCAGATCCACCATCTTGACGAAGGGGGAATCTTTCAACTTGTCCAGCGATTCTTCCTCTTCCGGCTCTTCGCTGTAAAATTCCAGGAACTCCTCGCCGGCGATCTCATCCGCCACATCCCCCAGAGAGGTTTCGGGGTGGTAGTGGCGCTGGAGGTGTTCAATGATCTGGCTCGGCGTGGAAATGGCGGGGGTGATATTGAGGCCCGTGACGAACTGCAACTCCTTGATCATATTCAGATCCAGGGGATCGGCCATGGTCACCTGGAGCGAATTGCCCTGCCTTTGGATGGGGATGCACAGATAACGGCGGCAGACTTCCTCGGGGACCAGTTCCAGCACCTGCGGCTCAATGGGATGGTCCTTCATGTCGATGAATGGAATCCTCAACTGCATGGCCAGGGCGAATGCGATCTCCTCCTCGGAGAGAAAGTCCATGTCAATGAGGGTCTCGCCCAAGCGCTTGCCGGAATCCCTGTGGCCCTGAAGAGCGCGCTCGAGCTGCCCGCGCTCCAGAAGACCCGTTTCCACCAGGAGTTCGCCAAGTTTGCGCCTCCCCCCGAAAAGCCTTGATTCCCGGGTGCGCTTCAAAATGCTTTCTTTGGGATAGGCCATGTTCCGATCCGCCTCAGACCTCCACCCGTTGATGATTTCATCGGCCGGGAATCCAAACCGTAGCACCCTCCCTGACCACTTTCAAGGGAATAGTGGGCTGGAAACCCTGCCTGAACACACGGTACTTCACTTGAAGAATCGGCAAGTTCCGAAAAATGACAAGAAATTTCGGCTTTTTCCCCCAAAAAAATGTGCTTTGTGAATCGTAGCGCTCACTGCCTGTTATAGGTGTTCAGTTGGATTAACAGGCTTTCAATAAATTCTATTTGTTTGCAATGGGTGGTTCGCAATCATTTTTTATTTGAAAAATTTCTCGAAAAATCATTATATATAAAATTTAAATTGAAGAGTCGACGCCCCGCCGGGCGGAGGAGGAACAGCGCCGCTCCATGAAAAGACCTATCCGACAAGTGGATATCCTGACGGCCGTCCTGGTCTGCGTGCTGTACGTCTTTTTTTCCTTTCAGGCGCCCCCTTTCTTCGAGTCCATGGAAAGGTTCGTCTACGGCGTGGCAATGCGGCTGGACACCCCTCCCAGTACGGGCGAAAACCGAATCGCCATCGTGAACATCGACGAAAAAAGCCTGGAACAGTTGGGTCCCTGGCCGTGGCCCAGACGCCTTATCGCTGAAATGGTCCATATCCTGCAGTCCAATGGAGCCGCGCTCATCGGCGTGGATCTCCTGTTCCGCAGCAAGGAACACAACCAGGGCCTCGAAGAACTGCGGGATCTGTATGAGCGAATCAATCGTCGAAGAGCGCTGGAGGCCGATCCTGACGCCTATGTCTGGATCCTTGAGCGATTGCAGGAGATCCTGGAGCACCTGGACAACGACAAGCGGCTCATCCAGGCGGTGAAGGAATCGGGCAACGTGTTCCTGCCGGTGGTGGGAAAATTCGGATCTTATGACACGGAACTGATCATCCCGTCCGACTCTTTTCTGAGAAGGAACATCTTCAGGCCGCTCCGCTTCGACAAGGACCTGGAAGAGGTGCTTTCCGTAAACCGGATCGCAACGCCGTTTCAGGCCCTGGCCGAAAGCAGCCGGGGGCTGGGTCACATCAACCTTTCCGCCAACGAGGTGGTCAGAGGCCAGGTCCACCTTCCGTTCCTTTATTACCGCGGGAACTTGATACCCTCCATGTCTTTGCGGTTGGCCCTGGAGTACCGCAAAAAGGCCCCCAGGCAGGTGGTCGTCCTCAACGACCGCATTCAACTGGACGGCGAGATCATTCCCGCTTACAACGGGGAGGTCTTCATCAAGTTCAAGGGTGGGAGACGATCCTTCCCTTACTATTCCTTTGTGGACATCTTGCGGGTCAAGAAGGTGCCGGCCGTTTTCGATGAAAAGATCGTCCTGATCGGACGCACGGCGGGAGGGGAAAACGAAGGGGTCGACACGCCGGTTGATCCCCTCATGCCCCGTGTGGAGCTGACGGCCAACATCATCGAAGACCTGATGGACGGCCGTTATCTCAAGCGCCCCGAATCCCTGGTGTGGGTGGAGGCGGCCCTGGTGCTCGTTGCAGGCCTACTGGCCCTTTTGTTTCTTCCCGCCGTGCCCCTGGCCCGGCGGAGCGCACTACTGGGTCTGTTCATCTTCACCCTTTTCATTACGAGCATGATCCTCTTTATCGGAATGGGCACCTGGTTCAAGATCACCTATATCGGCCTGACGCCGATCACCCTTTACATCATATTCGCGGTTCGAGACTTCGTGCTCAGGGAACGATTCATGGAGAGGACCTCCAAGGAGACCATCGAAACGAACCGGATGCTGGGGCTGAGCTTTCAGAGCCAGGGATTGCTGGATCTTGCCTTTGAGAAATTCCGCAAATGCCCCCTGGACGATTCCATGAAGGACGTACTGTACAACCTGGGTCTTGATTTCGAACGGAAGCGGATGCTGAACAAGGCCGTCTCGGTGTACGAATACATCGGCAAAACCGACGAGAACTTCCGGGATCTGAAGGAGCGCATCCCCAAGCTGAGAAGGATGGCGGGAGAATTTCCCATCGGCCGGGTTTCCGGCAAGCAGGAAGAAAAGATAGTGGTCTCGGATGACCTGGGCACCAAGCCCACGGTGGGTCGCTACGAAATCCTGGGCGAACTGGGCCAGGGGGCCATGGGGATGGTGTACAAGGCACGAGATCCCCGCATCAACCGCCTGTTGGCCATCAAGACGATCCGGTTCTCGGACGAGTTCGAAGAAGACAAGATCCGCGAGGTCAAGGAACGATTCTTCAAAGAGGCGGAACTGGCGGGAAAACTCTCTCACCCATCCATTATCGCCATATACGACGTGGGAGAGGATTACGACCTGACCTACATGGCCATGGAACTTCTGGAGGGCAAGGACCTGGAGCACTTCTGGCAGAAGGACACCATGCTTCCCTTGAGGAAGGTGATTCAAGTAGTGGCGGAGACGGCCGAGGCCCTGGACTACGCCCACCGCCAAGGTGTGATCCACCGCGACGTGAAACCGGGTAACATCATGCTGCTCAAAAACGGCGGCATCAAGGTGACCGATTTCGGAATCGCCAAGGCCGTCAGTTCCTCACAGACGCGCACGGGTGTGATACTGGGGACCCCCAACTACATGTCCCCGGAGCAGATCACCGGGGGGGAAATCGACGGCCGCACCGACATTTTTTCCCTAGGTGTGGTCTTTTTTCAGCTTGTCACCGGAGAACTGCCTTTTCGCGGCAAGAGCCTGACCGAACTCTTCTATCAAATCACCCAGGGACGGCATCCGGATCCTTCGACCCTCAACCCACGTGTGGTCAAACCCTGTGTCCAGCTCATCGACAAGGCCCTGGCAAAGGATCCCAACGATCGCTTCCAATCCGCGGGAGAATTCGCCAAGTACTTGAAACGGCTCCTAAGAAAGATGGATCAACTGGCCAGGGGAAGATAAGACCGGCCCTTTCAAACACCGTAATATTCCCGGTACCACGCCACGAATCTTCTGATGCCCTCACGGAGGGGGGTTTTGGGATCGAAGCCAAGCAGTTCGCGGGACTTGGCGATATCAGCGTAGGTCTCCGCCACGTCGCCCGGCTGCATGGGCAGCATGTTCTTTTCCGCGCGCATCCCCAGCTCCTCTTCCAGGGCCCCTATGAAATCCATGAGGCCCACGGTGTTCGAATTGCCCAGGTTGTAGATCTCGTAGTCCATGGGTCTTCGAATGGCCGCCACCGTACCCGCCACGATATCGTCGATGTAGGTGAAATCCCGCTTCATTCGGCCGTGATTGTACACATTTATGGGTCTTCCGTTGAGGATGGCGTCCGTGAAGAGGAACAGGGCCATGTCGGGCCTTCCCCACGGCCCGTAAACGGTGAAGTAGCGCAGCCCGGAGCAGGGGAACCCGTACAGGTGGTGATAGGCGTGAGCCATTAGTTCGTTGGCCTTCTTCGTAGCGGCGTATAGGGACACGGGCGTGTCCACGCGGTCCTCCACGCTGAAGGGCACCTTCTTATTGCTGCCGTAAACGGAAGAGGAAGAGGCATAGACGAAGTTGCGTACGCCGCGGTGCCGGGCCAGTTCCAGGAGATTGAGGAAGCCCTCCAGGTTGCTTTTCTGGTAGGAGAAAGGGTCTTTCAGGGAATGCCTCACTCCGGCCTGGGCCGCCAGATTGCACACCACGTTCACCCCGTTCTCATCCCATATGCGGCTAAGGGCCCCAAAATCCCGGATGTCCTCCCGGTAAAAGATGAAATCTTCGTGCGGCCGGAGTATGTCCAGGCGGGCCTTTTTCAGGTTCACGTCGTAATAGGGGTTAAGGTTGTCCACCCCCACCACACGGCTTCCCTGCTCCAGGAGCTTCCTGGACAGATGAAACCCGATAAAGCCCGCAGCGCCCGTCACCAGTACCGTTTCCCGTTTCCCTTCCATGAATGGCCTTCTCCTTGTCTCTTGGGCAAAGCCCGCGTTCAGGGGCTTTCCATTTCACACCTTTTCATCGGCAGGAGGCTGGAAATCAGAAACAGAATCGCGCCCCTCCCCCCGTGCCCCCGCGCCCAGAGCTCCACTTTCCACCGGCTCGGCCGCAACGAAAAAACCGCACCCGTCGGGGGGAAACTTTCCCCTGCGTCGGATGCGGTCCATGAGGTTGTTTCAGACCGCCCCCCCTCTCGGGGGTTTCCGGTCTCGGGCCTACTTACATCATGCCGCCCATGCCGCCCATGCCGCCCATGCCGCCCCCGGGCATGGGAGGCACGTTGTCCTTCTCTTCCGGTTTATCGGCCACCATAGCCTCGGTGGTGAGCAGCAGGGAGGAGACGGAAGCCGCGTTCTGCAGCGCGAACCGCGTGACCTTGGTGGGATCGATGATCCCGGCCTTGATCAGGTCTTCGTACTCGTCCTTGTCCGCATTGTAGCCGAAGGCGCTTTTGCCCTCTTTGACCTTTTCCACCACCACGGAGCCTTCCGCGCCCGCGTTGTTGGCGATCTGGCGGAGCGGCTCTTCCAGGGCCCGCATTACGATCCTGACACCTGAGTGCTCTTCTCCTTCCAGTTTCAGCTTCTCGAGAGCGGTAATGGCCCTGACCAGCGCCACGCCGCCGCCGGGTACGATACCCTCTTCCACGGCGGCCCTCGTGGCGTTCAGTGCGTCTTCCACCCGGGCCTTCTTTTCTTTCATCTCCACTTCAGTTGCGGCCCCCACGTTGATCACGGCCACACCGCCGATGAGCTTGGCAAGCCTTTCCTGGAGTTTCTCACGATCGTAATCGGAGGTGGTCTCCTCGATCTGGGCGCGGATCTGTTTGACCCTGCCTTCAAGGTCGCTCCGGCTGCCTCCGCCGTCCACGATGGTGGTGTCGTCCTTGTCGATGGTGATGGTCTTTGCCGAACCCAGGTCGTTCAGGGTCACGTTTTCCAATTTCAGACCCAGATCCTCGGAGATGACCCTGCCGCCGGTCAGGATGGCGATGTCCTCCAGCATGGCTTTCCTGCGGTCGCCGAACCCGGGAGCCTTCACGGCAGCCACCTGCAGAGTCCCGCGCAGCTTGTTCACCACCAGCGTGGCAAGGGCCTCGCCTTCCACGTCCTCTGCGATGATCAGGAGCGGCTTGCCCATCTTGGCGATCTGCTCGAGGATGGGGATGAGGTCTTTCATGTTGCTGATCTTCTTTTCATGGAGAAGAAGATAGGGTTCGCTCAGTTCGCAAACCATCTTTTCCGGGTTGGTCACGAAGTAGGGGGAGAGATAGCCACGGTCAAATTGCATGCCTTCCACCACTTCCAGGGTGGTGTCCATGCTCTTGGCCTCTTCCACGGTGATGACGCCTTCCTTGCCCACCTTGTTCATGGCCTCGGCGATGATGTTCCCGATTGTCTCGTCATTGTTGGCCGAGATGGTCCCCACCTGGGCGATCTCTTCCTGGTCCTTGGTGGGCTTGGAGATCTTCCGGAGTTGATCCACGGCGGTCTCAACGGCCTTCTCGATTCCCCGCTTCAGTGCCATGGGGTTGACGCCCGCTGCCACCAGTTTGGAGCCTTCCCTGTAAATGGCCTGGGCCAGAACCGTGGCCGTGGTGGTGCCGTCGCCCGCCACGTCGGACGTCTTGCTGGCTACTTCCTTGACCATCTGGGCGCCCATGTTCTCGAATTTGTCTTCCAGCTCGATCTCCTTGGCCACGGTCACGCCGTCCTTGGTGATGTTGGGCGCGCCGAAGGACTTGTCCAGGATCACGTTCCTGCCCTTGGGGCCCAGCGTGACCTTCACGGCGTTGGCAAGGGTGTCCACCCCCAGGAGAATTGATTCCCTCGCCTTGACATTATATTTGATTTCCTTAGCCATACCCGCGTTCCTCCTTTTCTTATCCCGGTTCCTTCAGGTGATGCTGATTTCGGCTATTCCACGATGGCGATGACGTCGTCTTCTCTCATGATGAGGTATTCTTCACCCTCGATCTTGATCTCGGTCCCGGCGTACTTACCAAACAGGATCCGGTCCCCTTCCTTGACTTCCAGGGGCAGTGTCTTTCCATCCTCGAGGACCTTGCCCTTGCCAACGGCGATGATTTCCCCCTCCACGGGTTTCTCCTTTGCCGTGTCCGGGATGATGATTCCCCCTTTTGTGGTTTCCTCTTCCTCGATTCTCTTGACGATCACTCGGTCATGCAATGGTCTGACTTTCATTTCAAACATCTCCTCCAGTTCCTCGAATTTAGGTTTTGCCCATCACTTCTCGACGACCAAAAACGAATTTAGGTTTTGCCCATCACTTCTCGACGACCAAAAAATGGGATATGTCAAGCGGCGGGCGCACCATCCGCCCCAGGGATCTGGGGGCCGCCGCTGGTCGGTACACCTCGAGAAAAGATCATCCCCCGGCCCGCGCCCACGAAAAACATGCCCGTTCGCCGGACTTTCCGCTCGGATTTCCAAAAAGGGGCCATGGGGACCCCTTTATCACCAAAATAAGACCCTCCGCTCGCTCACCGGCCTCGGGTGAGGTATGGAGCGGGTTCCGGAGCAAATTCACCCAAAGTTAATATCCGCCCCCGGTTTGTCAAGGGGACGCATCAAAATTTTTGGGACTATCTCAGGTCGAGACGCCAGCGGAAGGTTCGCAGGATGCCTTCTTTGAGGTCGATTCGGGGGCGCCATCCCAGCACCCGGGCGGCCTTTTCCGCCACCAGGCAGCTCTTTTTCAGGTCTCCCGGTCGCGCAGGTTCCCTTTGGGGCACGGCAAGCTCCCGGGGTACGGCTTTCTCCAGGGTGCGGTACGTATCGAAGATCACTTCGTACAAATCCAGGGTCCTTGTCTCCACCCCGGTGCCGATATTGAAAAAATCCCCGTCTCCACCCTGGAGGGCCAATAGATTGGCCTGCACCACGTCCCCGACATAGCAGTAATCGCGCGTCATGCCCCGTTCTTCTCCCGGAAAGTGATAGAGCTTGGAGGGTTTGCCCTCCAGGAGATTGTCCATGAAGATGGCCACCACACCGGCCTCGCCGTGGGGGATCTGGCGGGGGCCGTAAATGTTGGCGTAACGCAGGGTGGTGTAGCTCAGCCCGTGCTGATGGGCATAGTAGGCAAGATAATGCTCAGATGCGTATTTGGCCACCGCATAGGGCGAAAGGGGCCTGGGCATGTAGTTCTCGGTCGTGGGGTATTCTTCCGCCTCGCCGTAAACGGCCCCCCCCGATGATATGAAGATCACCTTGCCGACGCCGCATCGCACCGC
This sequence comes from Deltaproteobacteria bacterium, assembly GCA_019307945.1. Taxonomy (GTDB): domain Bacteria; phylum Desulfobacterota; class DSM-4660; order Desulfatiglandales; family Desulfatiglandaceae; genus B17-G16. The sequence goes on from JAFDIS010000030.1 coordinate 33,480, forward strand.
GGCCTCCAGCAGGTTGAGAAGCCCCTTGATATTGATGTCCGCATCCAGGAGGGGATCTTCCACCGAGGCGGGCACGCTGATCTGGGCCGCGTGGTGATTGATCGCGTCGGGCCGCTCCGCCTCCATGATGCGCGCTATTTGCGGACTGCGGATGTCCTCTTCATAAAATCGCGCCAGGGGGTTGACATTGGATCGCCTGCCGCTGGAAAGATCATCCACCACGCAAACATCGTGGCCCGCCTCGATGTAGCCGTCCACCACGTTGGAGCCGATGAAACCCGCACCGCCCGTAACCATGATCTTCATAATAAATCCCCTCCCTGCGCCTTCCCCGTTCCTCCGCCCTCCAGGGAAATCGATGGGAGGCTAACAGGATTAGGCCTCCTGGTCAAGGAGGGGAAGTAGTTTCCGGCGGGGCCTGAAAAAGCCCGAGGCTTGTGCCTCAGCTTGCCGCAGGGACGGGAACATCTTTTCAACGGGGGTTATGTCGTTGCAAATGGGAGGAAATTGCTATAGAAATAGGGGCCGTCGCAACACGCCGAGGGCCGCGCCCGCAGGCCCTGCGGACACGATTTTGCGGCGGACAGAGGAATCGAAGGCATGTGACACGGCCCGTTTCCGTTCTTTGCCTGCGCCCAGTCCCCGGGATCGGAGCAGATCGTCATGATTCACCGTGTGAGGAACATACTCGAGCAGATAGGGAACACCCCCATGGTCCCCGTGCGGCGCATGAACCCCAACCGGGAGGTGGAAATCCTTGCCAAACTCGAGTACTTCAACCCGGGTGGCTCGGTCAAGGACCGTCCCGCCCTGTACATGATCGAGGAGGCGGAAAGGCGTGGGGAATTGACCCCGGATAAGATCATCCTGGAGGCCACCAGTGGAAATACGGGCATAGGCCTCGCACTGGTGGCCGCAGTTAAAGGATACCGCATCCTGCTCACCATGTCCGAGTCGGTGAGCGAGGAGAGGGTGAAAATCCTCCGGGCCCTGGGCGCGGAGATCCATTTCACTCCGGCACACAAGAGCACGGACGGTGCCATTGAATACGTCTACGAGCTGGTCCGCCGCGAACCGGACCGTTACTGGCTCGCGGACCAGTTCAACAACGAGGCCAACTGGCTCGCCCACTACCACGGGACCGCCATGGAGATCTGGGAGGCCACCCAAGGCCGGCTCGACGCCGTGGTGGCGACCATGGGCACCACAGGGACCCTCATGGGGCTTTCGCGTCGCTTCAAGGAACTTGACCCCGGGGTGGACATCGTGGGCGTGGAGCCCTTCCTAGGCCACAAGATCCAGGGTCTCAAGAACATGAAGGAATCGTACCAGCCGGGTATCTTCGACCGCGACAGGCTCGATCGAATCATCCACATCGATGACGAGGAGGCCTTCCGCACGGCCCGCGAACTGGCCCGGCAAGAGGGGATCTTCGTGGGGATGAGTTCCGGGGCGGCCATGGCGGCGGCACTTCGCATGGCGGGGGAGATGCCACGGGGACGGATCGTGGTGATCCTGCCAGACGGCGGGGAGCGGTACCTGAGCACCTCGCTCTTCGTGAGCCGGAAGAAAAGCGGCCTCATGGTGTACAATACGCTGGCGCGCCGCGCCGAAGAGTTCATGCCCCTTGAGGAAGACCGCGCCTCCGTGTATTCCACCGGGCCCACCCTTTGCGAATTTCTCGGCCTGGCCCAGGCCAGGCGGTATGTATTCGCGGATCTGCTCTGCCGATACCTAGCCTTCAGGGGCTTCAGGGTCAACCACGTGATGAACATCACGGACCTGGACGACAGGACCATCGAGGGCGCCGAGAAGGAAGGCCTGCCCCTCCGTGATTTCACGGACCGCTACCTGGATGCCTTTCTCCAGGACATGGATCGCCTCGGGATCAGGAGGGCCCAGGCCTATCCGCGGGCGAGCGAACACGTGGAGGAGGCCATTGAACTGGCCCGACGGCTCGTGGATAAAGGGTATGCTTACGAAAAGTTTCGGTCCATCTACTTCGACATCTCCCGTTTCAAGGACTACGGCCGTCTGTCCAGGATAGATCTGAAAAAGATCAAGGTGGGAAAAACCGTGGACCTGGACCAGTACGAAAAGGAAAACCCCCGCGACTTCACGCTCCTGAAGCGGGCCACCCTCGGGGAGCTGAAAAGGGGCCTCTTTTTCAAGACCCGCTGGGGCAACGTACGGCCGAGCTGGCATCTGGGATGCGCGGCCATGGCCCTGAAGCACCTGGGCGAGTCCTACGACATCCAGACCGGTGGAATGGACCTCATCTTCCCGCACCACGAAAACACCATCGCCATCCTGCAGGCCCTGACCGGGAAGCCCCCCGCCACGTACTGGCTTCACAACGAGATGGCCGCCGTCAACGGCGAGGAAGCCCGGCTCACCCTGCGCGATGTCTTCTCCCGCGGCTACACGGGAAGGGAGATTCGATACTGGCTCTTGAGCCGCCACTACCGCAAGCCGATCCGCTTTTCCCGCAACAAACTGGACACAGCCCGCAACACGGTGGAACGGCTGGACACCTTCGTGCAAAAGATCCACTTCGCCAGGAGCGGAGAACCCGACCCCGAGATCGATCAGGCCGTCTACGACCTCAAGCACCGGTTCACGGAGGCCATGGACCAGGATTTCAACATCGCACCGGCCCTGGCGGCACTTTTTCAATTCATCCGCCGCATCAACCACCACATGGACCGGAAAGGGCTCGCTCCGGGTGACAGGGAAAAGATCGTGAAGATCCTCGAAGAACTGAACACGGTGCTGGGAGTAATGGACCTTACGCCGCCTGCGGTCGACGAGAAAACCGAAGCCCTCATCCAAGAGCGGGAAGATGCCCGCAAGAACCGGGACTGGGAGCGGGCTGACCGGCTGCGGGATCAACTGAAGGCCATGGGAATCGAAGTGGTGGACACGAAGGAAGGGCCCGTGTGGAGGAAGACGGGCTGAACGGCTCGTGCCGCCCCGGGGAGCGCTCCCCTTACCGCCGGACCCGGGATCATCCCCCTGGAATCAGGCCTGCGGTGAAGCCGGTCTCCCCGCCAGAGCGCGTAAAAGGGTTTGGCCGGGCCTGGCGCGGGGAATCATGAGGCCCAGTATCACCCGAAGGGTTTCCCTGTCCGGCGGATGAAATGCCGCCCGGTACGCAGCCACGGCCGCACACCCGCATCTTGAACAGTCCGCCT
>JAFDIS010000132.1:0-1115 GCA_019307945.1 Deltaproteobacteria bacterium
TCCACACGGAGGATCCGGTTGTCCTTGACGTGGAGCCTCAGGGGGCACCTGCCGCCGCAGTCAAAGGTGGAGGTGGCGCGGACGATCTTGACGCCGCCGGGTGCTTCTTCTGCATGGGTTGGTTTCATGGTTTCCTCCGGCACGTTTCTTCCCCGTGGGTTTTGATTATGATGGCTGTTCCAGTAATCCCCCCGTCAGGAGATCTCCAGCCGGTACGCCACCGTGTACCGGGAAAGGATCTCGGAGACCTTGTCTTCCAGTTGGGATGCGGACACCCCCTGGGCGGGCTTTACCCGGATGGTGGCCAGGGTGCCGTGCACCTTGTCTTCTCCCACCGTCACGGAGCACTCCTGGGCCAGATCCCCAAGGGCTTCCAGCTCTTTCGCGTAGACCCTTCGGGCCGCTTCCCACCGGAGTTTCGGCTTGAAGATCTTGCCCACCGGGGTGAGCGGCATCTCGTCCAGGATGAAGACTTCCTTGGGGACCGCCGCCCGTTCCCCCACCTCCGCCTGAAGGTGGGCGAGGATCTTTTGGGGGGTCAGTTTCGCGCCGTCCTGCAATTGCACGTAGGCGACGGGGACCTCCCCCGCGTGGGGGTCGGGGCGCCCCACGGCCGCCGCCACCTGGACCCCCTCGAGCCGGTAGAGGGGGTCCTCGATGAGGGCGGGGTCGATGTTGTGACCGCCCCGGATGATCAGTTCCTTCTTTCTTCCCGTGAGCCAGAAGTAGCCGTCTTCATCCTGGCGCCCGAGGTCGCCCGTGTTGATCCATCCTTCCTGGGGGAAGAGTCCCGTGTTGTGCCGTTCTTCCAGGTACCCCCGGAAGACGTTGGGGCCGCTGATGCACACGGACCCGATTTCGTTGGGCTCGGCCTCCCGGACAAAGCGGCCTTCCGCGTCCACGATGAAGATCTTCATCTGCTGGTAGGGCAGTCTCAGGCCGATGGAGCCGATCTTGCGTTCGCCGAACAGGGGGTTGAGAGAAGAGACGCAGGTGCCCTCCGTGAGCCCGTACCCCTCGATGATCTTCATGCCGCTGTGGGCCTCGAAGCGTCGAAAGAGCTCCACGGAAAGCGGCGCCGCCCCGCAGCCCAGGTACCGAAGGGAGGAGATGTC
>JAFDIS010000132.1:1141-9465 GCA_019307945.1 Deltaproteobacteria bacterium
GAGAGGATGGTGGGGACCGCTGAAAAGGACACGGCGCGGTAGTGCTCCACGATCTTGTAAAAATTTTGCATCACGGAGGGGTCCCGGTAGCCCCGCGGTCCCAGCAGCAGCACGTGGGCGCCGATGGAAAAAGGCACGGATCCCGTGACCATGGTGCCGTTGACGTGGAAGAGGGGCAGCCCGCACATGGTGGTTTCCCCTTGCCAGATGTCCGAGACCGCGGCGGTCATCACCGCCATGGCGGCCTCGTTGAAGTGCGTGTGGGGGGCGAGCTTGGGCGTCCCCGTGGTGCCGCCCGTGTGATACATGGACGCGCGGTCTTCCGGGGAGATGATTCTGCCCGAGACGAGTCGGTCGCCGGGGTAGCTTGGGAGCATCTCATCAAAGCCGTAGATATTTCGTTTTTCGTCATTTCCTCCCAGGACGCGGACCACGGCCTTGAGATCGGGCAGGTCGTCCCGGATCGCTTCCACCTTTTCCCAGATGTCCGAGCCCGGGACTTGGCCCAAGGCCACCAGGATCCGGGTCCCTGCGGCAAGGCAGATGTCCCGGATGGTGGCCGGTTCCAAGAGGGGGTTGATGGGGTTGGCGATGCCCGCGGCCTCAGCGCCCCAGAGCACGTAGTGGGTCTGGGGCAGGTTGGGAAGAAGATAGGAGATTACATCACGGGGACCCACACCCAGGTCATGAAACAGGTTGGCCGCCCGGGTGATGTTTTCGAAGAGTTCCCGGTAGGTCACGCGCAGCGCATTCTTGTAATCCTCTCCGGAGAGGATGAAGCTCAGGGCGGGCGCCTCCGGATCGATGGAAGTTCCATGACGGATCAGGTCATAGGTGTTCTGAAAGGGCATGCGGTCCTCAAGGGGGACCCGTTCATAGGTTTCCACATCCGCCAGGGTCGCAACATTCGCCTTTTCCACTGCCTTGTTCCTCCTTCTTCGGCTTTAGGGCGATCACCACCCCCGGGTCCGCTTCAGGCCTCCAGCGCACCACGGGAAGAACTTTTTAGACTTCCAGGTATTTTTCACGGATCTCCGGCTGGGCGTCCAGTTCCTCCACGGTACCGGTGAAGGCCAGATGGGCCTTTCCCATGAGGTAGAGACGCTGGGCCAACGACATTGCCACCTTCAGGTTGTGTTCCACGAAGAGAGTGGAGACCCCTGCCTTGTGTACGTCCGCCAGCATGTCCCGGACCTCCTTGACCATGAGAGGGGCCAGACCTTCCGTGGGTTCGTCAACCAGGAGGAGCTCCGGATTTCCCATAAGCGTTCGTGCGATGGCCAGCATCTGCTGTTCGCCACCCGACAGGGTATGTCCTTTCTGACGGCGCCTTTTCTCCAGCACGGGGAAGTGGCTGTAGATCTTCTCCAGAGTCCAGGCATCGGGATCACCCGTTACCATCTTACCCCTCTTGACACCCATCATGAGATTGTCGAACACCGTGAGGGTGGGAAAAATCCGTCTTTCCTCGGGCACGTACCCGATTCCCGCGCGGGCCACCTTGAAAGGCGCAAGCCCGGTGATGTCGACACCTCTGAACTTGACGCTTCCGGAGCGGGGTTTGACCAGGCCCATGATACTCTTGAGAGTGGTGCTCTTGCCCATCCCGTTCCTGCCCAGAAGGGCCACCAGTTCGCCCTCGTCCACCTGCAGGTTCATCCCCTGGAGCGCGTGGCTGGAGCCGTAGTATGTGTTGAGGTCCTTAACTTCAAGCAGCATGCTCTCACTCCTCCATTTCCCCAAGGTAGGCGTCCTTGACCCGTTGATCTTCCCGTATCTCTTCCGGTGGCCCGGAGGCCAGGATGGTCCCCAGGTGGAGCACAGTGATGCGGTCTGCGATGGAGAAGACCACGTCCATGTCGTGTTCGATGATCACCATGGTTTTGCCTTCCGTAAGCCTGCGGATCAGTTCCACGGCGTACTTGGTCTCGTCCTTGGACATACCCGCAGTGGGCTCGTCCAGCATGACGAGATCGGGGTCCGTGGCCATGGCCATGGACACCTCCAGGGAGCGGTGCTTGCCGTAAGAAAGGATGCTCGCCGGATAATCCCGTTCCTTGTCCAGATTGATTCTCTTGAGGATTTCCTCCGTCTCCCGGGTCACATCCTCCAGCCCGTCCACCTTCCGGAACATGTTGAACCGAATGCCCTTCCTGGAAAGCACGCCCATGCGGATATTCTGAAAAACCGTCTGCCGTTCGAATGTGCTCGTGATCTGGAAGGAGCGGCCCATACCCAGTCGTGAAAGTGCATAGGGGCCCAGGCCCGTCACATCCTTCCCTTTGAAATAGACGGCCCCCTGGGAAGGCTTGTACATGCCCGTGATCACATTAAACAACGTGGTTTTACCCGCACCATTGGGGCCGATGATCGCATGGCGTTCTCCCTCGCGGACTTCCAGGTTCACGTCAAATAGGACCTCCCACCCGCTGAAATCATGGAACAGTGATTTCGTCTCCAGGATGTGGTTCATTTCGCACCCTCCAGTTTGACCTTCCGGGCCGCAAGCCATCTCTGTTTCAGGAGTCCCATGACTCCCATAAAACCCATGGGAGCGTATAGGATGACGCCTATGAGGATCAGGCCCATGACCAGTTCCACGCGTTCGGTGTAACGGCTCGTGAGTTCCTCTATGATACTGAAAATGGCCGAGCCGAAGATCGGTCCTGAAAAACTGCCCACACCCCCCACAATGGTCGCCATGATGGGTCCGAATGAGACCATGATATTATAGCCGTCCTCGGCCGATATCAGGTTCTGAAAGAGGGCGTAGATGGATCCGGTTATACCCGCAAAACCGGCCGCCAGACAGTAGATGATCGCCTTGGTGTGGGTGACCCGAAAACCCATATATTCCACCCGTTGGGGGTTGTCCCGGATGCCGATCATGATGCTCCCGATAGGGGTCTTGGTGAAAAACCAGAGGATCCATGTGCTGAGCCCCAGCACCGCTATGGCAAAATAGAAAAAGTTCAGCGGATTGGTCATGTCCACTGAGATGATGCCGGGGATACTAAAGGCCGGGATGGGAAAGCCCCCGACGCCGTCCTCGCCCCCGGTCAGGAACCGCAACTTGAGCGCCAGGACATACATCAGTTGCCCGAAGGCCAGGTGCAGCATCGCAAAGGCCGTGCCACCCACCCGGACCACGATAGGGCAGAGGATCAGGGCCAGGACGACTGAGGCCACGAAGCCGGCGAGAACCACCGGGAGCAACGGCATGCCGCTGATCCGGTCCAGCGCAATGGCCGTAGTATAGGCCCCGGTCCCAAAGAACATGGCATGCCCGAAGCTCAAAAGCCCGGTGTAGCCAAGCAGCATGTTCAGGGTCAGGGAATAGACGGCGAAGATTGCAAATGCGACGAAGACGTTGGAATAATAGATCCCAAAGACACGGGGAAAAACCAGTAGCACCAAGCACAGGAATCCCCATGAAACCCACTTGGCCATGCGTTTCGTCATTCTCTTTCTCCAAAAAGACCCGTTGGTTTGATTACCAGGATAATCGCCATAAGCACGAACATGAGGACCGGGGCCAGGGCGGAGATAAACTGGACACCGTAAGAACTCAATTCACCAAAGACAAGCGAAATGATAAAGGCCCCCGAAAGGCTCCCGAACCCCCCGGTCACCACCACGAGAAAGGCATCCATGCCCATCTGGTCCGCAAGGCCGGGGAAGACCGTGAGGATAGGTGCGATGGCCACACCGGCCACACCGGCCATCCAGGTCCCGATCCCGAACACCAACATGAAGACCAGCGGCACGTTGATCCCCAGTGCATTGACCATATCGGCGTCGGAGACAGCGGCCCGGACCACCATCCCGAGCCTCGTTCTATAGAGCAGGAAGGCCATGATGAACAACACCACGAGGGCAAGGCCGATGACAAAGAGGCGGTAGACGGGGTATTCGAGGCCACCTACATGAATCAATCCCTTGAGAGATTCAGGGAGATCGACATAGAGGCTCTCGGTGCCCCAGAAGGCCTTGACGGCGTCCAGGATGACCAGGGAGACCCCCACGGTCAGGAGCAGTTCTCCCACGTGGCCGAAGGCATGGACCTTTCGTAAAAGAAACCGCTCCACCAGCACGCCCACCACGGCGGTGGCCAGGGGTGCGGCCAGCAGTGCAATCCAGTAGTTGCCCGTCATGGCCAGGGCCTGGTAGGAAAAGTAGGCCGAGAGCATGAAAAAGGCGGCGTGTGCCAGGTTCAGGATACCCATCATGCCGAAGATCATGGTGAGACCCGATGCCACAAGAAACAGGATCATCCCGTAGGCCAGGCCGTGAATTCCCTGGGCCACGTACATGGCCGTTGTCGAATCCATAGAAATTGTTCCTCCCTCACCTGTAAATCTCTGTTGCTCCCGATTCCGGGCCTTCACGCCCTCAAAGAGGCCCTCTTTCCATGCGGGCAGAGGGGCTCGGATCCACCCCGACCGGAGTTTAGGCGAGGGTCGGGAAGGTCAGGGACCGGGCGCTGCACAGACTCCATTGGTGTCCGGGACCGGGGCCCCTCCCCGTCCCGGCGGAGAAGGCTCCCGGCCTTGGTGCAACCGACCTGTTTACCGTTTCAATTTCGGATCCAGCTTGGGCATGATCTTTTCAGCCGGTATAGTGGAAATGGGGCCCGTGTTGGAGCAGCCGGTGAAATAAGAGTAGGGCGGAATATTGAAGGATTGCTTCTGTTCCGCCGGCGGCACGTACTCGAAGGCATGCAGGTCCTGGATCGCCTTGTGGTCGACCGGCCTCATGGTCATCACCTTGCCGCTGATGTATTCGTAGCTGTCTCCTTCCCACTGCTTGATGATTTTTTCGGGGTCCAGGCTCCCGGCCCGCTCAATCACGCTCAGGAGCCAGTAGGTTTGAAACATGTAGGAGCCGATATTTCCCAAGGGATGTTTGAAAAGGTAGGTGTTGAAGGGCGCTTTCCACTTGGTTTTCCAAAGGTCGTTCCAGGCCTTGTAGAACTTGATCTGGAGATCGTTTTTAAAGAGCGGGTTCGGGGCCCCGAACTGGCTGATGTTCAGAAGCCCCTTGGTTCCCTCCACGCCCACCTTGTGCAGGAAGTTGGGCTCATCGAGGAAGATATTGGCAAAGGGCAGCTTGATGCCGGCCTGCCGGGCCTGGACCAGGAGGTTCGCCGCGTCCGGGATCCAGTCGCCGGTGTAGACTACCTCGGCGCCCGAGGCCTTGATCTTGGTCAGATACGGGGCAAAGTCCGTGAGAAAGAGCTTGTGGTAGTCTTCCCCCACCAACTGGGCCTGCGGGTAATAGAGCTTGAGTCCCTCCTTGAAGCCTTCGGCCATGGAGTGGCCGAAGAGATAGTCCTGGCAGAGGATGTAAAATTTCTTTTCCTTCTTCCGGATCTGGCCGTAGTAGTAGGCGGCGGCCCTTCCGATCTGGTTCGTCTGGAAGGAGGTCATGAATGAATAACGGGTGAAGTTCCTGGCGTCGTACAACTCGTCTGAAAGGGCCGCTGCGCACTGGGCGATTACCCCGTACTTCTTGGCCACCTGGTTGATCACCTTCATGATGTGGCTGCCGTTGGTGCCCCACAGGACATTGACGTGTTCCTTCAGGATCATCCGTTCGCAGACCTTCTTGGCCACCGCCGGCTTGGACTGTGTGTCTGCACGGATGACCTGAATCTTTTTGCGCTTTCCGTCCACCAGGATCCCGCCGCGCTTGTTGATGTCGTGGGCGGCCCACTGGACGGAGATGAAGTAGATTTCGCCCACGATGGCCGCAGGACCTGAAAACGAGGCCACAATGGCGATCTTAATGGTGTCTCCCGTTGGGATGATGGGGTTGCTGGGATCAAAATCCGACATGTCCGGAAGGCCGGCCGCATCATACTTGGCATTGGCGGCCAGGGCCTTGGGCAGGTTCAGCATCAAAAGAAGAGAAAAAATCGCAAAGACGACAAGGATTTTCCTTCCTGTTCTCATGGTTGCCTCCTTCTGGGCTTGGGGTGGAACGGACCCGGCATGAAAACCGATCGCCGAAGCCGGTGGGAATTTTGTCACCTCCTTTCTTTCAGGTTTTGCAATGCGATGGGCGGAGCCTCGGGAATTTCCTCTTCGGCCGCCTCAAGCAGCCTGCAATACTCCTCCCTGACGAATCTGCGGTAGAGGTGATAGAAAAAGATGCTCATGACCTCGATGAACCGGCTCCCCTTTTCGGATTCTTCCACCGGGGGGATCTTCCCGCGATTGCAGTGGCGGTATTTGCGCAGAGTATCTTTGACATACCAACGCACGAAGTCGGCCACGAAGCGGAGGTCCTCGGGGTCATGGCCGTCCTTGGGCCCGTACCCGAGGCGGTCCATTTCCACCACGAGCTTTCCGATTGCAACGTCGTCATGGGAATAGACGGGCTGATCGTCCTCCATTCTGAAGGCGATGACGCCCCACTCCTCCATGCGGGCGAGCCATTTTTCCCCGATTCCCGTGGCTTCTCTGAATGCCTCGCGTCCCACCACCTCCCTGGGGAAAAGGCGGTCCACGGGACGAAAATACTCTTTGAGGAGTTGGAAAGAAGAATGGTCCAGGTGGGAAGCGCTGCGGGTGTTTCGTTTCAGAATTTTCTTGATGACGGAAAGGGGCAGGAAGTAATCGTCCTGGAGCTCTTTGACCATGCGGATCTTTTCGATGTAGGTTTCGTCGTAGTCTGCGATATTCCTTGCGATTTTCCGAGGCTTCTTTAGAACACCCTCCCTGACGTAATAATGAATGGTCTCTTTGGGAACGCCGGTCCGGCGCGAAAGTTCACTGATTTTCATGCCTTCCCCTGGAACTAGGTTGGGTGATGTGGTCTGGGGACATGCCGCAATAGATCGAAATATAGGGGGCGGCCTGAGCGCTTGTCAAGAAAAAACAAAATTTTTGTTGACTTAAATATATAGTATGGAGTAAAGCTCGATGAAAAGATGGGGGCCTTCAATCCGTGCGAGACTGAGCGATCGAACTGATTGATCGGTCCCTTTCGAGCCCCGGCGCGTGGTCATTCAAAAGGTCCTCCAATGCGTCCGCGCGGCGGCGTGATACCGAAAAGGGAGGTAGTTTCATGACCGACAGACCCTGGCAGCGCCACTATGACCCTGAAGTGCCCACCACACTCCGTTACCCGCGTGTGCCTGCCCACCAATTGATGAATATCTCCGTCAAGGCATTTCCAGACAAGCCGGCCCTTAATTTTTTTGGTACCGAGACCACGTTCTGGGATCTGCGTGAAAAGATCCTCTATATGGCCAACGCCCTGGGGCAAGCGGGCGTAAAGAAGGGCGATCGTGTGGGGGTCCACCTGCCCACCTGCCCCCAGTACGTTATCGCCTACCACGCGGCCCTTTCTCTGGGCGCCGTCGTGGTGAACCTCAACCCCATGTACACGGTCGAGGAACTCACGGCGCTCACGCGAAAGACCGGGGTGAGCACCCTGATCACCTTCGACATGGTCCTGGACAATATTCGTTCCCTTTGCCGCGAGGTGGACTTTGAACGGGTGATTGTCACCAGGATCACGGATTTTATCGAAGGGTTCGGAACGAGCACGGCCAAGGACCTGGAACTGGAAGAAGGGTGGCATCATTTCTCCGAACTGCTTGAAAACTCCCCGGGCAAGAAGTACCCCCGGGTGGAGATCTCCCCTGACGACACAGCGCTTATTCAATTTACGGGCGGCACCACCGGGCTTCCCAAAGGTGCCATGCTCACCCACGGGAACCTGGTGGCCGCAACCATCCAGGTTTCCGTGTGGGGCAAGATCACCATCGGCATGACGCCCCTGGAGAAACGCTCCATCCTCGCAGCACTTCCCTATTTTCATGTGTATGGGACCGTGGTGAGCATGAGCTGGGCCCTTTTCAACTGTGCCACACAGTACCTGGTCCCGCGCTTCGATCTGGAAGAGTTCATGGGGATCCTCGGGGGCATAGAGGATATCACTTTCTTCCCCTCGGTCCCCACCATGATCAATGCCGTCATCAACCACCCCAAGGCGCCTGAACTCGACCTGGATCGCAGGATAGGGCTCCTTAATTCAGGGGCGGCCCCGATGCCCGTGGAACTCATCGAACAGGTGGAGGAGATGGGTATTTTTTACAGTGAGGGATGGGGCATGAGCGAGACCACTTCTCTGGGGATCTCCAACCCGGTCCTGGGCCTGAAAAAGAGAGGCGGTATCGGCATCCCCTGGCCGGACACCGACGTGAAATTGGTGGATGTGGACGACGGCACGAAGGAAGTCCCCCGGGGCGAGCCTGGAGAGATCGTGATCCGAAGCCCCCTGGTCATGAAGGGCTACTGGGACGAACCGGAGGA
>JAFDIS010000031.1 GCA_019307945.1 Deltaproteobacteria bacterium
CTAGTCCGTCGCCCGGAGGCCTGTTCCGCCAACATGCTCTTTTCCTGTCTCGCACCTCGCATGCATTCGTGTCAACCCTCTTGAAGATTCTGACACCCAATCCCTGGAAAATCGGTTGACCTCGCCCCCCGGGGGCCGGTAAAAGCATTGAATGCATATTTCCCCGTGGAGATTCCGATCTTCCGGCGGCGGGACGGCTTGCCTGTTCCCGCCGTCCGTCAAGAACTCCTTGAGGAAATACCGGGCCCCATGACCCGTCGACTTCCCTGGAGAGAGGAGCAAAATGAAACCCGAAACACTGTTCAGTTTGAAGGATCGCGTGGCCGTAATCACCGGGGCCTCCTCGGGCCTCGGCGTGACCTTTGCAAAGGGCCTGGCCGAGGCCGGGGCGGCCGTGGTCCTGGCAGCCCGGCGCAAAGAGCGCCTGGAGTCGGTGGCAGCACAGATCGAGGAACTGGGATCGGCGGCCCTTCCCGTGGAATGCGACGTAACCCGGGAGGAAGATGTAGACCGGTTGGTCCAAACCACGGTAAATCGCTTCGGTCGGCTGGATGTGTTGGTGAACAACGCAGGCATCGCCGTGGTGGTCCCGGCGGAGAACGAAACCCCCGCCGATTTTCGCCGGGTCCTGGAGGTCAACGTCACGGCCGGCTTTCTCTGCGCCCGGTCCTGCGGCCGGGTGATGCTGGAGGCCGGGCGGGGCAGCATCATCAACATTGCTTCCATCATGGGCGTGGTGGGTGTGGGGGCCCTTCCCCAACTCTCTTACAACACGTCCAAGGGCGCGGTGGTGAACATGACCCGGGAGCTTGCCGCCCAGTGGGCGAAGCGGGGCATACGGGTCAACGCCATCGCGCCCGGATTCTTCCCCAGCGAGATGACCGTGGGCCTCACCGACACGGAGGAGGGCCTTCGCTTCGTCCGACGGCGCACCCCCATGAGGCGAGCCGGCAGACCTGAGGAGCTCGTGGGCGCCCTGCTCCTGCTTGCCTCGGATGCGGGAAGTTACATCACCGGTCAAACGATCATCGTGGATGGGGGATGGACCTGCGTCTAGGGGGGAGGCCCGGCACCGGCCCTTGGATCGAATCGCCCCCCCATCTGGCTCCATAAGACAAAAACCCGAACGGAGGTTTTACCCCGTATGACCAAGCCACAGCACCAAGCACTCTTTGACCCCCTGGAAATAGGAAAACTTTCCATTGCAAACCGTATCGCCCTGGCCCCCACCCATGTGGGCATGGGGGATGAGCGGGGCATGGTGACCGACCAGTACCTTTGTTATTACTACGCCCGGGCCGCCGGGGGCGCGGGGCTCGTCATCGTGGAAATCACCGGTGTGACGGGTCGCTACGCCTTCGCCCCCGGCCGGGGGCTGGGCGCGGCTTCAGGCCGAAATCTTCCAGGTCTTCGGGACCTGGCGAGGGTGATCCACTGGGGAGGCGCCAGGGCCTTCATCCAATTGCTTCCCGGGCAGGGGGTTCAGGCCCTGGTCCCCCACCAGGGCAGACCCCTCGTGGGCCCCTCGGACGTGCCCGCCCTCCTCCAGAAAGAAGACTTGCCCAAGGCCATGCGGGGGATTCTTCGGGAGATGCCCGAACGGCCGCGACCCCTTGAAAGGGACGAAATCCACGGGTTGAGAGAAGCCATGGTCCGCGCAGGCGTGAGGGTCAAGCGGGCGGGCTTCGACGGCATCGAGGTGCACGGGGCCCACGGCTATCTCCTGGGCCAGTTCACCTCTCCCTACTTCAACCGCCGCAAGGACGAATATGGCGGCACACCCGAAAACCGGTGGCGGTTTTCCATGGAAATCATCAGGGATCTCAAGGAGGCCCTGGGAAAAGACTTCGTGGTGGGTTACCGATTCAGCGCGCGGGAAGGGATTGAGGGGGGCCTGGAGCTTCCAGAGGCTGTTGAAATGGCTCGAGCCCTTGAGGAGGCGGGGGCCGATTACCTTTCGGTGAGCAGGGGCTGCTACGGATCGGCGACCCATGTCTTCCCCCGAGGGGAAGACGAAATAACGGAGGACGCAGCCGCCGTGCGCAAGGCCGTATCCGTCCCCGTGATGTGTCCCAATTTCCAGAGCCCGGACCTGGCGGCAAAGGCCGTCTCCGAAGGCTCGGTGGATATGGTGGCCCTGTCCCGTGCCCTCCTGGCCGATCCCCTTTGGCCCACCAAGGTGAGGGAGGGAAGGCCCGAGCAGATCAGGCGCTGCAAGCGGTGTTACGGCTGTGTCAGGGACGCGGTCATCGACCACGTCCCCGTGCGTTGCCCGGTGAACCCCGCCCTAGGGTTCGAACGTTTCGATCCGGGCTGTTTTCCCCGGCCGCCCGCTGAGTCGTAACGTACACACAGGGCCTACCGGCATACCCTGCCGAATTGCCGCGCAAGGGTCTCCAGGGAAGCGCCGGTGCCGCCGTCAGCAAAGGTTGCAAGGTCTTCGCCGTCGGTGTCGTCGTCCCGATCATAGTCCAGAGGACAGTCGTCGCAGACATCGCCCGCTCCGTCCCGGTCAGAATCGAGCTGGTCTTCGTTAGGGGTCCCGGGACAATTGTCCTCGTAGTCGCAAATTCTGTCGTAGTCGATGTCGGGCGCCTTCACCACCATGTCCACCGTGGACGAGGTTCTTCCCGGACCGCAATCATTTATCGCCACCACCCGGTAGTAATAGACGCCGGGTTCGCACCCTCCGTTCAAGTGGCTGAAGGTCCTGGAGGTGCGATCCACGCTGTAGGTGGTGGGCCTGTCAAATTCCGGATTCGTTGCCTCCTGGATCATGTAGCCGGTGGCATCGGAAACGGCCGTCCAGCTCACCGTGTACTCCTGCCCCGGAAGTACGGATTTGCCCGGATCCGTGATGGAGGGAATCCCGGGCGCGACACAGCCTGGTTCCAGGCTTCGGGTGCCGGACCAAGCGCCGGACCCGCAGTCGTTGATTGCCCGCGCCTCCCACCAGTAGGTCTTTCCCTGGGTCAAGGCGGGGGTCACGGTCCAGGAGCTTTGGGTAGTGTTGGTGGAACGCGTGATCGTGGAGCAGTCGGAATCGAGGCATACTCGGACGTCATAGTCATCGGCTCCAGGGACCTCGTTCCACTCCAAGGTGGGTTCCGTGGGTTGACCTGTTGAGCCGTCTGCAGGCGACAAGAGTGTTGGTGCGGCAGGCCGTCCCGTCCCCCGGACCTCCATATCCACCGTATCGGACCAGTCGCCGATGGTACAGTCGCTCTGGGCCTTGACCCTGTAGTAATAGGTGGTTCCCGTACACGCCACGTCCTGGTGGCTGAAGGTCATGGATGTTTCGGTCGTCGTATAGGTCGCGGTGGTGGCTTTTGTGAAGGCGGGGGTCGTGGACTCCTGTATCCAGTACTCGAGGGCGTCGGGAACCGAAATCCAGCTCACGGTATAGCCTTCTCCAGGATCCACGGAGATTCCTGGATCCGTGACATCCGGTGCGGTCAACTCCAGGCATTCTCCGGTGGTGAAGGTGTGTATGTCGCTCCAGGGGCCGAATCCGCAATTGTTTTCGTTCCGGATAAAGATCCCCTGCATCGGCCTGTCCCGTGCTCTCAATTTCCTCCAGACCGTCCGCCTCCATGAGCTTCAACAGCTTGTGCGTGGTGTAGGAATTGTCATAGGCAAACCCCGTGCCTTCGGCGTCCAGGGTGGCGTCCACGTGCCAGACGGCCAGGCCGTCCGGGGCAAAGTTGAGACTCTCGTCGTTGCCGGTGTCCTGGCGGTTTTGGACCAGGAAGAATTCGCTGAACATGTCGTCAAGACCGATCCCCGGCCACACAAGCACACAGTCCGTGGTTGTGGTATCACCAAGGGTAATGGTGTGGACGCCTTCTGAAACGACCTGCGGTTCAATCCAGCCCAGGAGCCACTTGCTGAAGCAGTTGTGATCCCCGGTATTGGAATGCATCATGTCGAATCCGCCCACACCGCCTCCGGGGCCGATATATGGATTGTAATCATAGTAATCGGGCAACCCAAGGGCATGGCCCGTCTCGTGGATCACGACTTTTGGAAAGTCGGCCTCCCATTGCCAGGAATAGACCCCCGGGGTTTTCCCATCGATGGTATACGGGGCGCCTGTTTCCTCCCGCCATGAGGTTTCGTATGCCCACCAGAAAGACCCCCACCCGGTGTTTGGCCCGGTCCAGAAGACGACGAAATAGTCGATATCACCGTCGTTGTCGTTGTCGTACTGGCTGAAATCGTGTCCCTGGCCGTCAAGGTACTCCAGGACTTCCCGGATGAGGTCCTGTCGGCCTTGTCGGGTCTGCAGGACGTCGGAACGGGGATAGGGGGTTTGATACCAGGCGAACGTGGTCCCCCCGCTCAAATCGAGAAGGCCGTAAGATGATCGCAAGTAGTAATTTTTCAGGCTTTCACGGGGGTAGTCATCCGGATTTCCATCGCCGAACAACATCTCATCTATGACCGATCTCGGAATGGTATGGGGATAGTCGGCAAAGTTTATCAGAAGAGCGAAGATCTTGGGATTACCCGTGGTGGGAAGGCCCTCGGTGTCGTCCGCGGGCGGCACGAAATCATCGGACCCCTCACCCCCGCCGCTCGGCAAACCGCCTCCCTCGCCGGTCAAATCCCCCTCATCCTGGATCAAGTTGTTTGCGTCTCACGTACCTGTCCCTTGCCTCTCCTCGAGTCTTTTCTTTCATTCGAGCAAACAACAAATAGAGGTTGCCAGGGCAGTCACATTTTGGCAAGATTAGACTTTAAGGCCACGCTCAAGGCATGGGGCCGCTTGAGCAAAAAGTCATTCGGGGGGGACAGGGAGGTGATGCGTTTTGAAAAAAAAGGAGGCGTTGGTCCGAACGGCGGCAAGGCTTTTCGCGGAGCGAGGTTACGAGGGGACCACCACGGCCGGCATCGCCAGGGAGGCCGGGGTCACGGAACCCCTGATCTACTACCACTTCACCGGAAAGGAGGATCTTTTCAACTACATCCTGGAGCGGGCGGCCGAAACCTACTCCGAACGCCTTGAGACTCTGAAAGCCGATACCCGCACCCAGTTTGAAAAAATCGCCAAACTGATTCGACTTCACTTCCATATTGTGGAGGAGATGCCCCACGAGACCTATCTGATCGCAAGCGCGTGCCCGGCCCGCCTGAGCGATCCGGACTCCGTCTGCACCAGGACGGTGACGAGTCAGCGGGCATGGCTCAAGGATTTTCTGAGCCGGTGCCTGAAGGCGGGCATCCGCAGCGGGGAATTCAAGAAGGTTCCTCTGGAGGCCACGGTGATCGTGCTCATCGCCCTGCTCAATGCGGTGCTCCGACAACGTGTCCTGGGCCTGGAAGATGTGGCCGGACTTCCCGCCGCCACCGTGGAGTTCTGCCGAAGAAGCCTGTTGAAGAATTCGGCCTGAGTAGGACATTACCGTTCTTCGGCCTTTTTTTGGGTGGAAGGCAGGAAGTCGTGAAGCCACGGGAATCATCCCGGCATCCGCCGGAGAGTGTGGAGGTACGCCATGAAAGCGCTCGTTCTTTATGACTCGCTGGGAGGAAACACGTCCAAGGTGGCACAGAGGATTCACCGGACCCTCCAGGAGGCGGATTGGGTGGATTCACACCTCATCAAGGTCGAAAAGGTGACCGAACTGGACTTTTACGAATATGACCTCCTGTTCCTGGGATCACCCGTCATCGCCTGGGGTCCCACCAATGCCATGAGAGACCTGGTGATGGGAAGACTCCGGGCCTACCACGGAGACAGGATCCGCCCCTCGGCTCCCCTGAGGCCGGGCAAGTTCGGTGTGAGTTTCTGCACCTACTCCGGAACTCATATCGGAGTAGCGGAGGCGATCCCCCTCACCAAGTGGTTCAGCTCCTTTCTGGGCCATATCGGTTGCCAGATCCTGGACGAATGGCACATCCCCGGCGAATTTCACGGTCAGGAAGAAGCCAACGTGGCCGGAAGGCTGGGAGATATCCGGGGTCGTCCCAACGAGGCCGATCTGGCAGAGGTGGAAAACCGGGTAAAGGGTCTGCTGGCGGGGCTGGACGCCTGGCTGAAAAAAACGTAGCAGCCAACCACGGCTGTAGAAGAGGAAAGGGGTGTCAGGATCTCATCCATGGAAAAACTGATCATTACGGTGGCTCCCACGGGTTCTCTTCCCACCAAGAAGATGACGCCCCATGTGCCCATCACCCCCGAGGAAATCATCGACACGGGTATCCGATGCGAGGAGGCCGGGGCCTCGATCCTTCACATTCACGCCCGCAACCCGGTGGATGAATCAGCTTCCACCGACTATGCCCTGTTCCGGGAGATCTATGAGGGACTGCGAGAGAAAACCCACATGATCCTTCAGATCTCCACCGGGGGCCGGGCGGGCATGGCCTACGAACAGCGCTGCGAACGCCTCCGACTCAAACCGGAGATGGCCAGTCTCACCACCGGATCGGTAAACTTCCCGGATTCGGTGTATGAAAACAGCCCCGCCCTGATCGAAGCCCTGGCAAGCGACATGTCCCGGCTGGGCATCAAGCCGGAGATGGAAATCTTCGATGTGAGCATGATATCAAACGCCCTGGGCCTGGTGGACAAAGGCCTGGCCGAACCACCGCTCCATTTCGATTTCGTCATGGGGCTTCGGGGCGCCATCCCCGCCAGCATAGAAAACCTGGTCCTTCTGAAGAACACGATCCCGCCGGATGCCACCTGGACCGTTGCGGGCATCGGGCCGGCCCAGCTCACCATGGGAGTTCACGCCATCCTCATGGGCGGCCATGTACGCGTGGGGCTGGAGGACAACATCTATTATCGGAGAGGAGAACTTGCCACGAATGAGGGGCTCGTGGAACGAGTCGTGCGGTTGAGCAGGGAACTGGGCAGAGAGGTGGCCGACGCGGACGAGGCAAGGAAGATCCTCAATCTGAGGAATCAGGATACCGGGTAGGGTCTTTTTATGATGCCGTCATCCTTCTTGACCAGGTGCTTGGAAGAGTTCTGTCCCGGAAATTGCCTTGACGGCAAGGGAGGAACGTAATAACCTGGGACATGATTAACCGCCGCACCTCGAGGGTCTTCCAGGCGGACCCCCCCGGGATGCAGCGGGTTCCCCAAGGACCAAGAGAGCCGCCAATCAATGCAGGCCCAGGGCAGGCAGGCGGGATCGGGCCCAGGGAAAAGGCCCCCCGGGGCCGTTCCCTTTCGAAGGGCGGACTCGCCAGTGTAATGAGTCGGGGACTTGCCGGAGACACGGCAGGTCCCGTATTTTTTTCCACCGAGACCCCCCGGGGAAATCACCGCCCCCCAGGCCCTCCGTATCGGGCCTTGGAGACCGGTTTGAGACCCGAGAGTGCCGCGATTCGGGACAACTCATCGCTGCGACCTCCCGTGAAGTCCAGGCTCCCGAGGAAATCGCGGCGGGAAAGGAAGACACCCGATGGCCACCAGATGCAAGCACGGCATGCTCGCAGACCAATGCGGGGTCTGTGCGAAACGCACGGCCCGTCCGGAAGTGAACCCCAAGCGCGCCAAAGCGAAGAAAAGCAAAAAATCTTCGGGGAAGAAATCCAAGAAGAAAAGTTGATGGGCCGGACTAACCGGACTAATAGGTTCAGGGCCTCACAGCCCTTCGTCCGGGTGAACGTAACTTCCCGAAACGGCCCGACCCCTTACGGAAACGCCCGCATCATGAACGGTCCCCGGATCCCCTGATACCAGCGGATGCCATGGGGGCAGATCCTTGCCCTCGGACAACAGCCGATAGGCGCAGGTGGAGGGAAGCCACGTCAATTGCCTGATCCTGGCCGGCGAGAGCGCCGCACAGTGCGGATTGACCATGGTCCTAATCCGGTACACCGTACACCTGCACGAGGAAAGATCCGTGTCCTCCAGGGGTTTTTCCAGAGGGATGGGCACTCGCACGAGATAGCCTCTTACCTCTCCGAAGGCATTGCCCTCCACCACGAGGCCCTGCACTGGCCCGGAGCAGTCGATCTTTAGAGAGATCTTGTCCCTCCCCTTGAGATCAGAGGCCATGAGGCTGCACCCCAGGTATGCCCGCCCCAGGACCAGCGTCTCCAGGATCCCCAGATCGTGGGCTGCCCGCATCCGGTTTTGATCATGGTGGAACCGTTCAAGATCACACCGCGAATCGAGCCGTCGTCCAGCAAAAATCGAACCAGCAGATCCCTCCGTCCCCCATTCTGGTCCATCCGCCCCATTACGTCGACTCCCTGCCCGCCGTGTTACCGCCGCTCGGGGAATCACCCCGGGACAACCGGAGCGAATCGTCGTCCTCCCTTTCGGGTCTGCAGGCCTCGTCCCGAACAGCGGGGAAAAAGAACCGGAAGGCAGTACCGCCCGATCCGCGACAATCCACCTCGCTTTCGCAATGGGTGCAATCGGCGATCCTCCCGGGACACAGGTCCGCATCCGTGGGAATGAAACGGCACCTCTCCGATTCCATGGAGATCTCAAACCCGTAACGCTCTGCAAAGATCTTCATACGAAGAAGATCCGCCCCCCTGCCCCCGGCGTTGAAATCAAAGGGTTTCTTAGAGGAATAGGACATGGTCTCATGAGTGGGGAAAAACCCTTCGAAAATCCGCCGCCGGTTCTCTTCCGTGATCCCCACGCCGTAGTCTCTCACCTCGAACCGGGTCCCGCTTCCCCGGCCCGCCACCTCCACCTCCACGAGGCCTTCGTCCGGCGTATTCTCCACGGCGTTCCGAATAACGCCGTCCACCACCTTCTCGAGCACATCGCGGGGGAGACAAACAGGGGGAGCGTCTCCGTAGGAGGGCCGGATCTTCACCCGGCGGTGCGAGAAGGCGGGGGCCAGGACCTCGAGACGACGGCGCACGAAACCGGCCAGGTCTATCCGTTCCATGGCTCTTGGCCGCGCCAGGAAAAGCTCATCGATCTTTTCCCTGATGCGGGCCGTAATCCCGCCTTCGCCCGTCTCTTCCGCAACCAGGGCCTCCAGTGCGTCGGCACAGCATTCCAGGAGACCGGACATCATTCGATGCGCACTGTAGCGGCGATCCCGCATGATATCTTCCGCCTGGTACTGGATCTCCAGGAGGCGATTAAGGTTCCTCTCGGCCCTCTCCACCGTGGCGAGCCACTCCTTTTCAGGGATGTCCCGGAGCCTTCGCTTCAGGATCTTGAGGGAAGAGAGCAGAACCGAGAGCGGTGTCTTGAGTTCATGGGAGAGGTGGTTGATGACCCTGTCCTTGGCCCTGTTGAGCGAGGAGACCTCCTGATACGCGCGTTTGAGCTCGTCGGCGAATCGTGCGTTTTCGATGGAGAGCGCCACGGTCCCCGACAGGGTGCTGAGCAATTCGACGTCCCACTGGTCGAAAGGCCCGTGCTTTTTGTTCATGGCGCAAAGAACCCCCACGATCCGATCCCTGCTGCGAAGCGGCACTTCCAGGATGCTCCTTGTCTGGAAGCCCACCGCCTGATCCACCAGGTTCTCGAAGTCGGCTTCCCTGGAGGTATCGTTGGAGATGAGCGGCTCACCGGTGGCCACCACCTTGCCTGCAAGACCCCTTGAGGAGGGAAACCGCATCTCTTTGATCCTTTTCTGGGTCATGTGGTCGTCGTAAGCCGCTCCCTTGAAAAAAAACTCTCCTTTCTCTTCGTCAAGGAGAATGACGACCACGCCTTCGGCCGTCACCAGGCCTTTCACTTCGGCGCTGATATAGTCCAGGAGTTCCTCCAGGTCCGGATGGGCCGGAAGGGACGTGCTGATTCGAAGCAGCGCTTCGTTGTTTCGGGCGATCCGCTTTTCCTCGGTGATGTCGCGTAGGATCACCAGCTCCCCCCGCGCCCCTATATCGTCGCGCGAGATCAACGCGGCGCGCATGTTCACGTCCAGAACGCGCCCGTCCTTGGTAAGACGTCGCGTCTCGATCCGCCGAATGAACTTCTCCTGTTTGAGTCGCGCCAAGTCCTCGCGAAAAGCCTCTTCGAGATCAGGGGGCACATAGGGGATGCGTTTCCCCTGCAGTTCGGAAAGCTCCCACCCGAAGGTCTCGGTAAAGGCAGGGTTCAGGTAGGTCACCTTGCCTTCCTCGCTGAAGACCACCATGGGATAGGGAACAAAGTCCAAGAGGCTCCTGGCCCATCGTTCCGCTCGCCGGCTTGCCTCGTAGGCCTTCTGGTACCGCTGTTCGGATTCTTTCAAGGCCTCCTGGGCCCTGATCTTCTCCGTGACATCACGGGCCACCCCTCGAAAGCCGACCTTGCGGCCCTTCTTGTTTCGAATGAGGCTGGCGGAAAGCTCTATCACCCGGACCTTCTTATCCTTATCCACTATCTCCCAGAGGATATCCGAGAAGCCCTGGTGCGTGATCCAGACTTTGCTGAAGGCGTCGTAGGCCTTCCTGGCGTTGGCCCGATCCATGAACTTGCTGAAGTTCTGGTGCAGAATCTCTTCGGGCGGGTATCCAAAAACCCGACAAAAGGCCTTATTGAAATAGATAAAATTGCCGTGCATATCGGTCTCATAGACGCCGTCGTGGATGGTTTCTATGAAAGTCCGATAGCGTTCGTCGGAAAAGGATTCCTTTTCCTGTTTGCCCTTCGACTGGGCCATGGGGTACCACCGCCTCCCTTTTCGAGACCCGTACCGGGCGCCTTACATCTTGTAGCCACTCATGATTTCAACGGCTCCGCGGCGTTGCCCGAGCCTGCGGTAAACACGGGGATCGGTAAGCCCAGACAAAGCCTCCCCCCGCGCCGTGTACATTTTACCGCGGCCGCTGAAAAACGCTACAGTGCCCGCTGGATCTTGAAGGATACGCTCAAGCGGGTCCTGAAGGCAGCCACCTTTCCGTTTTCCAGTTGAAGATCGAGCTTTGTGACCTCGGCCACACGAAGATCTCGAAGCGTCTCCGAGGCCGTCTCAATGGCCGTCCTGGCAGCCTCTTCCCACGATTCGTCGCTGGTGCCCACGAGTTCGATGATCTTATAGGTACTTCCAGCCATAATCTTCCTCCTTGGCGAAATAAGAAAAAATTCCGCTCCGTTACGGTGCGTTTGCACTTTCTGCGCGTGCAGCGCTTATCCATCTATTTATATGGAATTCGTCAATAATCGGCCATCCCAAACCCTCCCGCCCGAGCCTGGGGCCCGGACCCACCGGGGACAGGTGACGGTACCCTCTCAAAATAACACGCTCGCCCGTTTGCGGGCTCACGGCCGGCTCAATCAGCCCGGGCGTGAGAACAGGCCTTTGAAAGTTCATGGTCCGGCGGCATCTTGCCAGGCCCTTGTGGATGAAAACCTATGTTCTACCTGTTCAAACCCGAGGCCGGATCGGTGCTCCCTGTAGGCCGTCCATATGTAGGGTCTTTCCTCAATTTTCGCGGGTTCTCTCCCAGGACGCGATACCTCCGACAGGGGCTTTCTCCTGCCGGAAAAGGTCCCTCGCTTTCCGTCAAGAACCTCCCTTCTGTTCCCTCTTTTTCCTTTCTTCTTCCCGCAGTTCCTTTCTCAACACCTTGCCGATGATGGAGGTGGGCAACGAGTGTTGATGTAATGCTTCATGATGGGCGGGCCCTTGAGGATCAATTCGCCTTCATCTTATCCCTCTCGTGACGCTCCAGCGCCAGGCGAATTAGCCTGTGGATCAGTTCGCCGTAAGGGATTCCACTCTCCTCCCACAGCATGGGATACATGCTGATCTTCGTGAACCCGGGAATCGTGTTGATCTCATTGACCAGGACCTCTTCCTCTGGCGTCACAAAGGCGTCCACCCGGGCCATCCCCTCGCAGCACAGGGCCTGAAATGCGCGAACGGCAAGCTTCCGGACCCTGTCGGTCAGGTGCTCGGGCAGATCCGCGGGGATCTTCAAATCGGCGCCGTCTTCATCCAGGTATTTGGCCTCATAAGAGTAAAACGTCCTCTTGGGAACGACTTCGCCGGGCACCGAGGCGACTGGGTCCTCGTTTCCCAGCACCGAGCATTCGATCTCCCGGCCCCGCACGAGGCTTTCCACCACCACCTTGTGATCGTATCGAAACGCCTCGGCCAGGGCCCGGGGATAGTCATCCGGGCCTTCCACCCGGCTGATACCTATTGAGGAGCCGTAGTTTGCCGGCTTGACGAAAAAGGGGCACCCCAGTTGCCTTGAAACACCAGCGAAATCCGGCATCTCGTCCCTTTCCCAGTGCAGCACCAAGAAGGAGGCGGTGGGGATGCCCGCATCCCGCAGGAGCCGTTTCATCACGTCTTTGTCCATACCCACGGCAGAACCCAAAACCCCCGCTCCCACGAAGGGAAGCCCGGTAAGTCTCAGCAGACCCTGGACCGTTCCGTCTTCCCCGAAAGGGCCGTGTAAAACCGGAAAAATCACGTCCAGGTCCGCGACGGCCTCAGATCCCCTTACCCGGACCAGCGCTCCCGACTTGCCCCCGGGCACCACCGCCAGGGCCTCGCCTGACTCTGCCAGCCGTATGCGCCCCGGGTCGTCCTCGTGGAGTAGGAAGGCCTCGGGAGGATAGAGGTGCCACTCGCCCGACTTGTGGATACCGATCACCACGGGTTCGTATTTTCGGCGATCCATCGCAGCAAGAACGTTCCTGGCCGACTGTAAGGAAACCTCGTGCTCACCGGACCTTCCTCCGCACAAGACGCCCACTCGTATCCTTTCCATCATTAAACGTTCCTTTTTCTTCGCATGGTCTTGAAGCTTCACGGACAAACCGGGGGCACCACCCGGGGATTGGACCCCATTGCCTGGGTAGGGACAACACCTGACCCCGTGCTGCATCCCGCCCGTAATCGCATTCATACACGAGTCAAGCTCCCCCCCTTTTTGCGGGCCGGGTAAACGGATTGGTACTCATCTCCGCCGCCACCGTGGATTTGGGCTCGGGCCCGTAGTCATGGCCGGGCCAGACCACCGTATCTCCCGGCAGAGTATAAATTTTCTCTCGAATGGAGCGCAGGAGCACTTCCAGGGAACCTCCCCGGAGATCAGTCCGGCCCACCGCTGATACGAACAGGGTGTCCCCCGTGAAGAGGTGCCCGGGGGCATATATGCAGATACTGCCCGGGGTGTGACCCGGGGTATGGAGAACCGTCAACTCCGTCTCTCCCACCCTGATGCGATCCCCGTCTTTCAGGAGAACATGGGGCGGGGGCGAGCCCTTCCCTCCCATGACCCTGGACAAGACCCGGTTCAGCCTCCCCTTGAGACGCGGGGCGTCCTTTTCATGGATGAAGAGTCTTGCGTGCGTGGCCTCCAGTACGGCCGCGTTTCCCGCCGTGTGGTCTGAATGCCCGTGAGTGTTGATCACATGCGTGGGCCGAAACCCCCTCCTGCTCGTCTCGGCCAGGATGCGTTTCGTATCAAATGCCGGATCGATCAATGCGCAGGTACCGGTGGCCTCGTCTCCCACCATGTAACAGAATATGGCCATCCTGTTGAGCCGGATCTGACGAATCTCCAAGGTCTCCCCTCTGATTCACGCGCCGATCTCTACGATTTGCGCCGGTTTTCTCCGGGGGGGACGGGGAATCTTCTTAGGATACCCCAGGGCCAAAGGCGCTACGATCTGGAAATCGTCCTCCATGCCCAATTCGCCCCGCAGTTCGGGATCCTTGAGATTGGCACCCAGCCCCACCCAGCAGGTCCCAAGGCCCCTGGCCGCCGCCCCCATCATGAAATAGCATGCCGCCAGAGTACAGTCAGCGATGTTCGTGGCCACCTCCCTGGATCCGCCCACGATGACCACGCAAGGCGCGCTGTAAAACACGTTGAAGGATGGATTTTCGAGGGTGCCTCTGTATCTGGCCATCCCGGAATCAGGGTTTCTCTCAAGGTGATCGAGGATGTTCCGCTTGCTTTCATCGGAAAGCCGATCGATCCAATCCCGGCCTCGAACCACCACGAAGCGCCAAGGCTGGCCGTTCCCGGAACTGGGCGCCAGGCACGCCTCTTCGATTAGTTCATGGATCGTTTCCAGGGGGACCGGCCGGTCATGAAAGTCCCGGATCGAACGTCTGCGCATGATCAGATCTGTGAATTCCACGCCTGAAAACCTCCTCGGGACGATTCTCCGGATCGCTTCGGCCCTGGGGCCCGCGGTACGGCAAGCACTTTTGTTCCGCTTGAAATAGCACACTACGATCTGCCTGTAAACAGATCGGGCCCGAGGCCATTATTGACACCACCGGTGCTTTCTTCCTATACTTCTGCAAGCCAAAATCGGATCCTGGAAATTCCCCGGTGATTCAGCAGAGCCCGGGGGGGGGGGAACCGGAAACACGGAAAGGAAACTCATGGACGAACTGATCAAAGCGTGGGACGGCGAATGCGTCATCGTGAGTCACGACCGGCCGTCAGGGGCATGGATCTTCATCGCCATCCAC
The DNA here is from genome assembly GCA_019307945.1 of Deltaproteobacteria bacterium. GTDB lineage: Bacteria > Desulfobacterota > DSM-4660 > Desulfatiglandales > Desulfatiglandaceae > B17-G16. The sequence continues at coordinate 14,364 of JAFDIS010000031.1, forward strand.
TCCACGAAGCTCGGGCCCGCCATCGGCGGCACCCGCATGAAGCATTACTCGGAACTGAAAGACGCCCTTGAGGATGCCCAGCGACTCGCGGCGGGCATGACCTACAAATGGGCCGCAGCGGGGCTGCGGGGAGGCGGCGGCAAGGCGGTCATCGCCCTCGACCATCCTCTGGATCAACAGGAAAGGGCCTCCTTGCTCAGGCGGTACGGCACCCTGGTCCGGAAACACCGCGGTCTTTTCCTGACGGGTCCCGATCTGGGCACCTCCTCGGAAGACATGGACATCATTGCACAGGAAGCCCCATCTCTGGTCTTCGGCCGGACGCTGGAAGCAGGGGGAGGGGGCAACCCGGCCCCGTTCACGGCCCGCGGAATCTTCACGGCCCTCGAAACAACGGCCCAACGCCTCTTCGGAAAGGGCGGGCTCTCCGGCAAGAAAATCCTCGTCCAGGGCGCCGGCAGCGTTGGCAGGGAACTGATTCACCTCCTTCAAGGATGCGGGTGCGAAGTGCTCTTCAGCGACATCGAGGAAGAAACGGTGCGCCTTCACCGCAACGAAAAGGGACTGTCCTTCGTACCGCCGGAGGCGGTCTATGAGACGGCCTGCGACATCTTCGCCCCGTGTGCGGTGGGTGGAGTCCTGAACGAAGAGTCGATCCCCAGGCTTAGGTGCCGGGCCGTTGTGGGAGGAGCCAACAACCAGCTTGCAGCACCTGAAGACGCCCGGAGACTCCAGGATCGGGGCGTGCTGTACGCCCCGGATTTCGTGGCCAACAGCGGGGGCGCCATCGCCCTGATAGGTATAGAGACCAGGGGGTGGTCCCGTGAGGAGGCCATGAGACGAGTCGTAAAAGCCGTCAGGGACAACCTGGAGGCGATCTACCGGACCGCCGACCATGAAGGAATCAGTACGGACGAGGCGGCCCGCAGGCTGGCCCAGCGGCGTATTGACGAGGGCGCCCCGGAGAACGAAGATTCGTGACAGGTAAGGGCGTTCTTGCGCCGTAATCGGAGAACACGCGCAATGGGATCGGGGATTATTCCTGAAAAATGGAAGAAGCTGGAGATCCAGGCCTATCAAAGGCCCAAGGACGTCCGCAGCCTCCTCGAGACGCATGTGCCGTTTTCGGGTTCCCCCCGCAGGCATCCGGTCGACCCTGAACGGGTGGTCCTGGTCACGGATCCCTTCAGCACCGCCACCTTTTATTACGAGTTCCAGGCCCGACATGTGGACTATGTGGAGGAGCTGCCCAGTTTGGTCACTCTAGAAGGGAAAACAGTGTCCATGGCCCGGCTCTGGGTGAAGAAGGGCAGTCTGGCCCTGCGCTCCACACCCTTCGTGGTGGAGGACACGAGTCCTGCCGGTGGAGATGTCGCCGGCGAGGAATCATCAAGGGATCAAGAGGAGGAAAATACGCCGTGAGGTGCGAAAGATGCGGAGAGGAGATCGCCTCCGGGGAGGAACGAGAACACCTGGGCAGAATGCTGTGCGAGGACTGCTACATGGATGTATTGTCCCCGGCGCGGACCTGTGATCCATGGGCGGTACACAGTGCCAAGAGCCTGTCGCGGGAGAGGGGCGGAGACCTCGAAGTGAACGAGATCCAGGCCGAAATACTCCGCATTCTGCGGGAGCGCGGCCCCGTTGAACCCGCTCTCCTGCTGGAAAAGCTCCGTATCAAGCCCCCGGACCTGGAAAGGGAGATCGCCGCCCTCAGGCACATGGAAAAAGTGCGGGGGGAACTGCGGGAGGGCAAGAGATACCTGCGCCTGTGGTAACCCCTTTTCAGGCCTTCTTCCGGGACCGGAAGGCCTCCACGGCGGCCAGGAAATCCCCCGCGAAACAGCAGATGCTCTGGTTTCGGTTCTCCAGCTCCAGCGCCGCCTCCAGGGAAGGGGCGTTGAGGTTATAACGGATGACTTCCTTGGTCATTCGGAGGCCCGAAATGCTCTTGGCCAGGAGGAGTTCGGCCGTTTTCACGGCCTCTTCCCCGGCCATCCCTTCTTCCACCACCCGGCTCACCAGCCCGATCCTTCCCGCCTCTTCCGCGTAGACCGTGCGTCCCGTGAGCAGAATCTCCGAGGCCCGGGCGGTCCCCACCAGGCGCGGCAGGAAGTAGCTACTTCCCAGTTCGCCCCCGGATATCCCGATGTTGGCAAAGGAAGGGGTAAAGGCGGCGGTGGGGTCCGCGTAGATGATGTCCGAGGCCATGGCCAGGCACATGCCGCCCCCCGCCGCATGCCCGTGGACCGCCGCGATGACGGGCTGGGGCAGGTTTCGCATGCCGGAAATCACCCCTGCATATCGCTTCTGAATGTATACCAGGTGGGTGGAGGCGTCCCGGTAGTAGGTCTCGGCGTGCCGCCCCTTCCGCGTCTCCTTTAGGTCCGCCCCCGAGCAGAACGCACGGCCCTTTCCGGTTATCACCAGCACCCGTACCTTCTCGTCCCTCTCCAGCCTGCTGAACAGGGCATAGAAATCGTCCAGCATGGCCAGATTGATGGCGTTCAAACGTTCGGGCCGGTTGAGGGTGACAAGGCCCACCCCCTCCACCGGCTCTTCGAACAGCATGGTTTCGAATTCCAATGAATCACTCCGATCTACGAGCGCATGGCAAACCCGCACCCCGTGACACTCCAGCCGGGACACGGGGTGCCTTTTTCAACCCGCGAGCAGCCCCGCGATCCGCTCCCGATGATAGACCGGGTCTCCAAGGGCCGCTTCATTGGCTTTTGCCCGTTTGAGGTAAAAGTGTATGTCGTGCTCCCAGGAAAACCCCGTGCCCCCGAGCACCTGGATGGCACTGGCGGCCGTCCTCGTGAACATTTCGGAGCAGTAAGCCTTGGCCACGGATGCGGCCATGGCCGCCTCCTCTTCCGCATGATCCTGTGCCCACGCCGCCCAGTAAAGGATGGAACGCGCGCTTTCCACCTCCACGTACATCTGGGCGCATCGGTGCTTTATGGCCTGAAAGGCCCCGATGGGCTGGTCGAACTGGATCCGCACCTGCGCGTATTCCGTAGCCACCTCCATGGCTTTCTGGGCCCCGCCCACGCATTCTGCGCAAAGGCCGACCTGAGCCCGCCGAAGGGCCCGGTCCAGGGGCGCGTTTCCCTGCCCCGGGGCGGCCAGGACCGCATCCCTGCCCACCTCGACCCCGCCGAATTCCACGACGCAGAGCTTCCGCGTCCCGTCCATGGTGGGCAGGGGGGAGACCGCAAGACCCGAGGCACCCGACTCCACCAGGAAAAGGGTCAGACCATCCTTTGCGAGGGCCGGTACCACGAGAAAGTCCGAGACATGCGCATCGGGCACAAAAACCTTGGTGCCTTCGAGCACGAAGCCTCCGCCTTCCGCCTTGGCCTCCATCCGGACGTAGTCCAGGTCGCCTCCTGCGTCGGGTTCGTGAAGCGCCAACGTCCCGCGGATTTCCCCCGCGGCCAGGCGGGGCAGGAATTCCTTTTTCTGGGCATCGGATCCGGCCTCCGCCAAGCCCCCTCCGCCCAGCATCACGGTGGAGAAGAAAGGACCCGGCACCACGGCCCTTCCCATCTCTTCCAGCACCACCGCCAGATCCAGCAGTTCGAGCCCCAGCCCGTCGTAGGCCTCGGGGATACACATGGCCGTCCAGCCCAGCTCCGCCATCTTCCCCCAAATCTCGTCCGTGAAACCTTTCTCGTCCTCGAACATGGCCCGCACATATTCCATGGGGGTCTCGTTTTCGAAGAAGCGTCGCGCCTGTCTGGAAATCTCCAACTGGTCGTCGTTCAATTTGATGTCCATCTGTCGCCTCCTCCCTTTACTGCCTGGCCGCGCGGCTGCTGTCCTTGGGAAGCCCCAGGACCCGCTCTCCGATAATGTTGCGCTGAATCTCCGACGTGCCCGCCTCGATGGTGTTGCCCTTGGCGCGGAGAAAGGCATACTGCCAGAAGCCGTCCTGTATTGACCACGGGCTCCCTCGCATTACCTGTCCGCCGGGTCCCTGCATGGCGAGGGCGGCCTCCGTGATACGCTGGTTGGGTTCGCTCCAGAGGAGTTTCCCGATGGAACCCTCGGGCCCCGGGATGCCCCCTTGAAGCTGATGGCTGAGATTTCTCAGCCCGTGGTATTTCAGTACCATAACCTCCACGTAGGCCTGGGCGAGCTGCTGCCGGAAGACGGGATTCTCGATCACGGGCTTGCCCCCGCGCCGCACCCGGGAGGCCATTTGCGTCATCCGCTCGATGTTCCGCTCGTAGGCCGCCGCCATGGTGGCATCGCCCAGCACGCGCTCAAACATGAGGGTGGTAATGGCGATCCGCCAGCCGTCTCCCTCCTCACCGACACGCATGCTCACCGGAACACGCACGTCTTCCATGTACACTTCATTGAAATCGGCGTCTCCGGTGATCTGTTTGATGGGCCTTATTTCCACGCCCGGCAGTTTCATGTCCAGGAGGAGGTAGCTCAGGCCCCGGTGCTTCTTGGCGTCCGGATCCGTGCGCACCAGGAGGATGCAGTAGTCGGCCAGATGGGCATAGCTGGTCCAGACCTTTTGTCCGTTCACGATGTAGTGGTCTCCGTCCCGGACGGCCCTGGTTGATACATTCACTACGTCCGATCCCGCATTGGGCTCGCTGAAGCCCTGGCACCAGATGTGAGTGCCGTCCAGGATGCGCGGAATGTAGGTACTCTTCTGCTCCTCGTTGCCGCAGTAAAGGATCGTGGGTGCGGCCATCCCAAAGGTGATCACCCCGGGGATGCGGAGTTCAAGGCACTGGTTGGCCAGCGTCTGCATCACGATCACCTCGTGGACCAGGCCACGGCCCTGACCGCCATACTCCTTCGGGTAATGCATCCCCGCATACCCGGCATCAAAGAGCCTCTTCTGGAAGGCCCTGTAAGCGGCGGCCAGTTCATCATCCCTCGGGTAGTTCTGGTATCGGGAAGGATCCCATCCCTCCGGCAGATTGTCGTCAAGCCAAGAAATGAACTCTTGGCGGAAGGCCTCCTCTTCCGGTGAAAACCTATAGTCCATTCATCCTCTCCTTTCCGCCAGGCGCCGCAGGAGCAGCGCCGTTGTGGTACTCTCGCACCTTGAGCCTTTGTCCCTGTCGCCCGAACGCCGTGAGCCCGCCCCCCTCCGGCGGCACCCAGGGGCTTTACGGGAGGGAGTCTACACGAAGGGCGTTACGAGCGCAACATGATTGCGAACAATATTGCGCAGTTTTTTGGCTTCTCTTACCCTATCCATGACCGGCGGAATCATTCCGGGCCATGCGACCATACCGCATACGCCCCGAGGATCGATTTCCCTCCGGGGAGCATCCCGGGAAAAACTTGACCTGCCGTACCGGGCCCCTTAAGATGGACCCGTTCGCTGTTTTCTTCTTAACCCTTTAACCCATGAAAGGAGGAGAGAGATGGCAGCGGGAAGCACTTACAAAATCATCGAGCTGGTGGGGACGAGCGACGATTCCTGGGAGGAGGCGGCCAAGACGGCCGTGGAGACGGCAGGGGAGTCGCTAAAGGACCTGAGGATCGCTGAAATCACCAAACTGGACCTCGTGATCACGAACGCAAAAGTCACTTCATACAGGGCGCGGGTGAATGTTTCCTTCAAGTATCAGAAATAGGGCCGGCGGCATACGAAACGCCGCTCACAGGCCCTCCCGCTTCGCCGCGGGAGGGCTTTTTCTTTGCCGGCGCTTCAATAGCGGGCCACCGCGGCACCCCACGTAAAGCCCGATCCGAATGCCACCATGAGGAGCACGTCTCCACGCTTGATTGTCCCGTCCCGCGTAAACTCGGTCAACAGTAACGGTATGGTCGCGGCTGTGGTATTGCCGTATTTGTGCATGTTGTACAGGACCTTTTCACGGGGCACCTTTATGGTGTCGGCCACCATGCGGTTGATCCGAATATTGGCCTGATGAGGGACCACCCAGTCCACGTCATCCACGCCCAGGCCCACCATGGAGAGGGCCTCCACGGCCACCTGGGACATCCTGCGGACCGCGTTTGCGAACAGGTTTTTGGGGGCCGGCATGCAGGGATAAAGATCGGTGTTTTCCTGGAAATCGGTCACGTCGTAATCGATGATGGGTTTTCTTGCAAAATCGAAGACTTTCATGTGAATCCCGTTGAGCGCGCCCTCTCCGTCCGCGTAGACCCTGGAGACCAGGATGCGGGAACGGTCGTCTCTGGCGGCCGAAATCACCGCCGCACCCGCTCCGTCACCGAAGAGCACCGTCACGGCCCGACCGCGGTCGCTGAAATCCAGGCCGTGGGAATGAAGTTCCGCCCCCACCAAGAGCACGTTGTGATACATCCCCGTCTCCACGAAGGCCTGGGCCATCTGGAGACCATAGACGAAACCGCTGCATTGCTGACGGATATCGTAACAGGGAATGTTGCGGTCCGCCCAGCCCAGTTTCTGTTGAAGGAGGACGCCGGGACCCGGGAAAAAAAAGTCCGGACTGAGCGTGGCGAAGATGATGCAATCGATCTCACCGGCTTCCACCTCTCCCTTTGCCAGGAGGTCCTGAACCGCACGCACGGCCAGATCCGAAGTGCGAACGCCGGCTTCGGCGTACCGCCTCTCCCGGATCCCGGAACGCTGATGGATCCACTCGGCCGTGGTGTCCATCATCCGGGCCAGATCTTCGTTCCGCACCACCGTCTCAGGTACGTACATGCCGCAGCTTCTGATATAAGCATGGCGGGCGGCCTGTTCCATCATCCCTTCCCTTTTCCATTCTTCCACACGAATTTGCTCACTCCGCTCCTCGTGGTGCCTGCACGTGCATGGAGCATAAAAGAACCCGAAAACACTGTCAAGTCGGAGGACACTTAACCTTTCTTTGACCTGCGAAGCCCAAAAGTATATAACTATGAAAAAGAAAACTCAAGGAGTGCCGGTGATGCAAGCGAAAGTCCGTGACAAGACGTCCCTTCACCGGGGAAGGGTCTTCGAGTTGACTCTTGAACGCGTGATGCTGCCCAACGGACAGACAACCAACCTGGAAATCATTCGCCACCCAGGGGCCTCGGGCATCGTGGCGTTGCCGGGAGACGGATCCGTGCTTCTGGTCCGCCAATACCGTCACGCGGTAGGAGATTATCTCTGGGAGATACCCGCAGGCACCCTGGAGCCGGGCGAAACCCCTCTGGAATGCGCAAACCGGGAACTCCTTGAGGAAGGGGGCTACAGGGCGGGCTCATGGAAGGAACTGGGTGTGATTCATCCTGTACCCGCGTATTCGGACGAACGGATACACCTGTTTCTGGCCGAGGACCTTTCCCCGGGGGACCAGGACCTGGACCCGGACGAGGTACTGGAAGTCCATCGCGTCCCCTGGAAGGAGATCTCAGGAATGATCAGGAAGGGCGCTATCCGTGACTCCAAGACGATTTCCTCCCTGGCCCTGGCGCGGCTGGCCATGGATTGAAGGGGTTGGTGGGAAGGCTTGGAAGGCTTGATATGGACAGGGTACTGGAGGGGGCTTGTGCTGCTCTCAACTGGAATGTGGCTACCCTAAAAAAGAAAGGCAGAGTCCATGGAGAGGATCGGCAGAACCGGGATCTCCTGGTGTTTCTGCTGTGGGAGACAGGGGCGTACACAAACGCCGAAATCGGGGAAATATTCGGAATAGGCTACACCACTGTGAGTCATATTGCCCGGAGGGTGAAAGAGCAAATTCCTGAAAATCAAATAGTTGAAGAGAAATATCATAGACGTAAATCACAAATCAAGATGTGGCCCCCGCTGTACTGAGGCCGTGGCCAAGACCGTGTGGCGGGCCGCCCACGGAAAGGGCCTCCACTACAAGGTGGGGTTCAAGACCAGGCTCCTGTTTGCCCTCTTTCCTTTCATGCCCTTCGGGCGAAGGGCCCTGGTGCACTCCCTGACCATGGAAAAGGGCGGAAAGTAGGGGGCTAGCACCCATCAGAATCCCCCTGCGTTTCAGTCCACGGCCCTTGGCTTCCTGCCGGGGACGGCCCATGGCCCCGCGGGCTGTTCGGCGAGCAGGGAGCCTTCGCCGTAGGCCTCTGCCATGGCCAGGGCCTCGGCGCGGATTTCTTCCCGAAGGATTTCGGGCGCAAGGACCCGGGCGTGGGACCCCCACCCCATGATCCAGGATCGAATCTCGTCCGTGCCCGCCACCCGGGCCTCGAAAATCAATGAACCGTCCTCCCGGAGGGAGAGCACCTGCCCCTCCACCCACGTCTTTTCCTGGATGTAGCTCGCCGCCTCGGGCGAAAACCAGACCCTGACCCTCGTGGGCCTTCCCTGGAAGATCCCGAAACTGGGCCCCATGAATTCCTCGGGGTCGAAACCCTCGGGCACCTCGAAATGCTGGTCGGTGCGGCGGAGCATCTTGATCCGGTCCAGGGCGAAGATCCGCACCTCGCCCCGCACGTGGCAGTGCCCGATGAGGTAGAAGGTCCCGTCAAAGAACCAGACCCGGTAAGGGTCCACCTTTCTGCGGGTTTCCTTCTTCCGGCTCATGGTGAAGTAGACCATCTCAACGGTCCTGCCCTCCACCGCGGCCTCGTTGACCTGATTGATGATCTCCTTGAACCGGGCGTAGTCCTTGTAGGGTTTGAACCCCACGTGGAGGGTTTGATGGAGCCGGTCGAGATATGCGATGGACTGGGCGGGCAGAGTCGCCTTGACCTTCTTGAACAGGGCGTCGAGGGCGTCGTGAAAGACCGTCCCGCGGAACACCCCCAGCATGTCCCTGCTGAAGTAGAGGGCCATGAGTTCCATCAGGGTGAAGGGCACGGGCAACTGATGCTTGACCGTGTCCAGGAGTGACCAGAGGTTCTTGCCCTCCACGCGCTCCGTGTAGATGGGAAAACCCGCCACGGAGATGGCTTCCAGGTCCCGGTACACGGTCCGGGGGTGGCAGTCCACGTGGTCTGCGATTTCCGCCGCCGATTTTCCGCGGCGGGAGTTGAGCAGGGTCTGTATGATGCGCCATTGCCTGGCAAGCTGTTCCCCTCGAGCCATTTCTCTGCCTCCCTTTTGCGCGCAGCGCGCATTGAAGCCCTCCTATCCCAGGGGCTGGTTTGAAGCCTTTACCCATAAATCGGCACTTCGTTCAAAAAAATATCCTCATTTGACCGTATCTGTCAAAACCAGGGGCTACCATGGGGGTCAACAGAGCCCCGACCGGGGCATGAAAGGAGGACCCTGACCATGAAAGACATCGTGCGACACTATCTCGAGGCACTGGAGGTGGGCCCCAGGCAGGCCTTTCGCAACCTGGCCCTGTTCCCGCTGCTTTCTGCAGCCACTGCTTCCCTGGATTACCTCCTTCTGGAAGACGCCCTGGCCCAGGGGCTGGTGGAGGTCCTGGAAAAGGATGAAGAAGGGGCGGTCCCGGAGCTCAAGGTCGTCAACCGCTCCCCCTCCATGGTCCTGATCCTGGACGGCGAGGAGCTGGTGGGGGCCAAGCAGAACCGGGTGGTGAACACCACCATCCTGATCATGGGCAAAACCACCACCGTGATCCCCGTGAGCTGCGTGGAGCAGGGCAGGTGGTCTTACCGCGCGCGGAACTTTGAAACCCAGGGCAGGATGCTGCCTCAGCGGCTCCGTGCCGGGAAGGCGCGGCAGGTGAACGAGTCGGTCAGGGCCTTTGGCAAGTTCCGTTCCGACCAGATCGCCCTGTGGGACGGCATCGCGGAGCAGGCCGAACGGCGCTCCGCCCATTCCCCCACGGGCGCCATGGCCTCCATCTATGAAAAGGAGCTGCCTAACCTGCAGGAGTTCACGCGGCACTTCAGCCCTGTGGAAGGCCAGGTGGGCGCGGTGTTCCTGATCAACGGGGAGGTGGCGGGACTGGATGCCTTTGGAAAGCAGGAGACCTTTTCCCGGGCGTTTTCAAAGCTCCTTCCAAGCTACGCCCTGGACGGCCTGGACCTGCTGGAGCCCGGGAAAAAGCACAGGGTGTTCAAGCGAAAGGTGTCAGCCTTCCTGCGCGCGTCCTGTGACGCCCCCCTCTACCCCCATCCATCCGTGGGGGTGGGGACGGACGTCCGCATGGAATCCGAAGATATCGCGGGCTTTGCGTTGGTCCTTGGCAAGGAGCTGGTGCATGTGTCATCCTTTCCGCGGGAAACGAAAGGCGGTTTCATCCGGGCGGGCATGAGGTCATATTCCCAGAGGAGGCGAAACCGTGGACTTTAAGGGCAGGGGTCACGGCCGCGAAGGACAGGGCAAAGGCACGGATGCCTTTTTAAGGCTCCTGGGCCGGGGTGATCCCGTGGTCCTCCTGGAAGGGACAAGGAATCTCCCTGAGGGGGACCGCGAAGCCCTGGTGCGCCTCGCGCAAAAGCTCGCTGCCCGCTATCCCCGCGCCCGGTTCCGGACCGGGAACGCCGCTGGCACGGACGAGGCCTTTGCCCGCGGCGTGGCGAAGGTGGATCCTGGTAGGCTGGAGTTCGTCTTGCCCTACAGGACCCTGGGGAAGGCCAGGATCCCCCGGGAATCCACCGTTTTTTCCCTCGAAGACATCCAGGGGGAGGAGTGGGACGAGGTCTGCCGCCAGACCCGGGAGGCAAGCCCGGGGATCGCCTCCCTGGTGGACTTTTATCTGAAGGTGGGTCCCAGGAGCCGGGCGGTCAAGGCGGCCTACCTGTTGCGCGATGCCCTCAAGGTGGTGGGTGCGAGGTCCCTGGGGCTTGACCCTGCCTCCATCGGGTTCTTCTACGTGGACGCGGAAAAGCCCCTTTCGGGCGGAACGGGCCACACGGTTCGCCTTTGCCGGCAGAACCGGGTGCCCGTGGTGGACCAGGGGAGCTGGATGGGCTGGGCTTGAGGGTGGGGGGTAGCCGTCCGATCCCCGGTGTGCCGCCCCCCCCTCCAGATGGACGGATGCTTGCAGTCAGGCCGTTAGGCGGGCACCATTTTTTTTATAATTTTATGGGCGTCCCCAAGAATAAAGAGCGATGAAGGAGGTGCTCGATGTTCAAATTCATCCACGCCGCGGACATTCACCTGGACAGTCCGTTGCGCAAGCTGGACGCATACGAGGGGGTCCCCGTTGAGGAACTCCGGAATGCCACCCGCCGTGCGTTCGAAAACCTCGTAGACCTTGCACTGCAAGAAGAGGTGGATTTCCTGGTGATAGCGGGAGACCTGTATGACAGCGATTGGAAGGACTACAACACAGGTCTTTACCTTCTTTCCCAACTGGGAAAGCTGCGCGAAGCGAAAATCCCGGTCCTCGTCGTGACAGGGAACCACGACGCTCTCAGCAAGATAACGAGGAAACTGAGGATTCCCGGGGGCATCACTCTGTTCCCGTCCAACAAGGCTTCTACAATGGTCCTCGAAGATCTCGGAGTTGCAGTGCATGGAAGGAGCTTCGGGACCTCTGTGATGAAAAAAAACCTCGCCGTGACCTATCGCGACAGACTCCCGGGTTTTTTCAATTTAGGGATTCTTCATACATCACTAAACGGGAGGGAGGGCCATGAAACCTATGCCCCGTGCAGCCTCGATGATCTGCTCAGCAAAGGCTACGACTACTGGGCCCTGGGCCACGCACACCGGCGGGAAATCGTGCACCCTCAGGATCCGGTCGTTGCCTTTTCCGGGAACACCCAGGGTCGGCACGTGAGGGAGACGGGGCCAAAGGGGTGCCTGCTTGTCAGCGTGGATGATGCGGGCAACCCCACCCTGGAATTCAAGAGCCTGGACGTGGTGCGGTGGGAAAAAGTCCGTGTGGACGCAACGGATCTGGATAGCGGCCACGGTGTTGTGGAAAGGGTCACGGAAAACCTTGCGGCATTCATGGAGAACCATGGCGGGTTGCCGCTGATTGCCAGGGTGGAAGTCCATGGCCGTACACGGGCCCACGCCGAGCTTGCCGGGGACATGGACAGATGGGTCAACGAGGTGCGTTCCGCCGCAATCGACGCCTGCCACGGGAACGCGTGTGTAGAAAAAGTGCTATTTTTAACCACTGATCCGCCGCGGGAACACCACGGGGTCTTAGAAGAAGGGCCCATAGGCGAGCTTCATCAATACCTGGATGAAATGGAATCAGACCCTGAGCAACTGCTCTCCCTCGGCAGCCACCTGGATGAGTTGATGAAAAAGCTCCCCCGTGAGCTCAAGGAAACGGGCGAAAGCATCCGGCCGGACGACCCGGCATGGATCGCCGGGGTGGTGAGGGGAATTAGACCCATGTTGATACAAAGACTTCTAAAAAAGGAGGATTCCAGTAAATGAGAATTCTTCAGCTCAAGCTCACGGCCTTCGGCCCCTTTACAAACGTGGTGATTGAGCTCGGCGAGCCGGAGAGGGATTTTCACCTGGTCTACGGGCGCAACGAGGCCGGAAAAAGCTCGGCACTCAGGGGGCTGAAGCAAGCGCTCTTCGGAATCCCCTTGCGCACAGCCGACAACTTTCTCCATCCCCACCTGCAAATGCGCGTCGGGTGTGTACTGGAGCACAGTGACGGCAGCAGAATCGACTTCGTCCGGCGCAAGGGGAGAAGCAATACCTTGCGGGCAGGCGACGACAAGGACGTGCTTGACGACACGGCCCTGGACAAGTTCCTGGGGGGCATCAGCGAGGAAGTCTTTGAGACCATGTTTGGTCTGGGACACGAAGACCTCGTTCGAGGCGGGCACGAAATCATAAAGGGCAGCGGAAAGATAGGACAGGTCCTTTTTGCTGCGGCCTCCGGAATTTCAGATCTACGGCAGGTTCAGCTCCATTTACAAAAAGAAACCGAGGAACTTTTTGCTCCATCCGCTTCCAAGAGGGCGATAAACCTGGCCTTTTCAGAGCTGGAGAGGAATCGAAAGAGGCTCAAGGAAGCCGAACTTCCCGCTGCGGAATGGCTCGAGCATAACCGTGCCTTGAAAGAAGCGCTTTACCAAAAAGAAGAGGCAAACCGGGAGTTTCAGGAAAAAACGAACGAGAAAAGCAGATTGGAGCGAATCCGGGACGGTTTGCCTCTGATTGGTAGAAGGAAGGAGCTGCTGGAGCAGATCAAGAGCTATGCGGACGCTCTCATTTTACCGGAGGACTTCGGGAAAAGACGCATTTCTCTTCTTTCAGAGCTCAGGAGCGCTCAGGGCTCGGTGGAGCGGTCTGTCGAAGCCCTCAAGGAGATCGAAAAAGAAACCGCGAGGCACACGCTTTCCGAACCCATACTGAGGAGCGGGGAGCTGATCGAACAGTTGCATCAACAACTGGGAAGCCACAGAAAGGCCGCCAGGGACCGTGTGGTGCTTGTGAGGGAAAAAGACCTTTTGCGAAGCGACGCCGGGGAAATCCTCTCCCGGCTGAGCGACGCCCTGTCTCTCGAGGAGGTGTCCAAACTCAGACCCAAAAGAGCGCAGATGGCTTACATCGAGGAACTCGGCAGCGAATATGAACGCCTCATGACAAAGCGGGAAGGTGTCGAAGAGGAGATCGCAAAGCTTACCAGCTCCCTTGCCCGTATTCAGGAGGAAATCAAGTCCCTGGGCACTGCGAAACCGGTCAGCGACCTGGTTGGGGTTGTGGATCAGGCACAGGAGTATGCCTCCCTGGAAACCCACCGCGATTCGGAGCAGCTGGACATCCACAACCTGGAGGAGGTGCTGAGGGAACGGCTGGCACAGCAGCCCCTGGGGCCGGATTCCATTGAAGAGGTCCCCTCTCTTTCCATTCCATCTTTCGAAAGTATGGACAAGTTCGAAAAGGAGATGGGCGATTTGGACTCGGAACTCAGGCGGGTGCGCGCTGCCATGAGGGACGCGGAACAGGATCTGATCCGGATCCAACGGAACATCGAAAGCCTGCGTCTTGAGCAGGAGGTGCCTACTGAAGAAGACCTGGCCGAAGCGAGAAAATTGAGGGATAGGGGCTGGGCACAAGTGAGGCAAACCCTGCAAGGCGGTGTCCAGGATGCTGGTGAGGTCACAGATTTCATCCATGCCATGAAGCCGGCAGGCTCCCTGGCGGACGCCTACGAGGCGGCCGTTCAGCAGGCCGACGAGATCGGCGACAGGCTCAGGAGAGAAGCGGACCGGGTTGCCGCAATGGCAAAGCTCCTGGCAGATGAAAAGAGCAAAAAGGCCGAACTCGAACTCCTGGAAAAAGAACTCCAGGATGCCCGTGAGGCGATGAACCGACTGCGTGCCGAATGGAAAGAGTCGTGGAAGCCTTCGGGAATAGAGCCCTTGAGCCCCAGGGAGATGCGCGCATGGGCTCAGGAGCACCTGGCGATTTCGCAGGATCTGCAGAGGCTCAAAGAGCGCAAGGCAAAACTGGAAGGATTGACGCAAAAAATTGAAAAGTACCGGAAAGACCTGGATCAACGTCTTCAGTCCCTGGGTGAGCCGCCCTCTGAAAGGGAATCGCTCTCAGCGCTCGTCAAGAAGACAAGCCGCCTCATCAAGGCGCAGGAGGAACGAACGGCCAAAAGAGAAAGTCTTCTTGCCCAGGAACGGGAAAAGAAAGCCGAGGTGAAGCGGGAACGGGACCGGGCCGGGCGCCTCGACGCGAGGTTCCAGGAGTGGAAGGATCAATGGAAAGAGGCCTTGAGGCCTTTTGGGCTGGACAGCGATGCCACTCCCACGCAGGCAAGGGCGTTTCTGGAGGGATTGAAGGATCTCTTTGAAAAACTGAAGGAGGCCGAGAACTTACAAGAGCGAATCAACGGGATAGACAGGGACGCCGATCAATTTGCCGAAGAGCTGGCAGGTCTTGTAGAGCGGGTTGCCCCCGATCTCGTGGGACAGGCCCCCGAGCAACAGGCACTGGAGCTGAATGCCAGGCTCAAGCAGGCCCGCGAAGCCAGGGCCGCCCTGGATGGCCTGGAGAAGCAAGGAAAAGCCGAGAAGAAGAAGCTCGAGGACGCCTGGGGAAACGTCAAGGATGTCAAGGCGAGGCTGGAGACCATGTGTCAGGAGGCAGGCTGCTCCACACCTGAACAACTGGGGGAGGCCGAGAGGCGCTCGGAGGTCAAGAGAAAGCTTGTATCCGATCTGGAGGAGGTGGAGAAGCAACTCAGGAACCTTGCAAAGGGGGCAACGATCGATGCATTTGCTGCCCAGGCGGAAGAAGTTGACCCGGACACGCTGGAAGGCAGGCTTGCGCGCCTGACAGAGAGTATAGAAGAGCTGCAGGAAAAGAGGTCGAGCCTTGATCAAACCATAGGGAGCGAAAGAGCAAAGCTCTCGAAATGGACCGGCAGTGCCTCTGCGGCGGAACTGGCCGAGGAGAGGCAGCAGATCCTGGCACGCCTTGAAGCAGGCGTGGAAAACTACGCCCGGCTCAGAATCGCCTCGGCCGTTCTCGCCCGGGCCATCGAGCGGTACCGGGAAAAACACCAGGGGCCGGTCCTTGAACTCACAAACAAGCTGTTTTCCAGGCTCACGCTGGGCTCTTTTCAGGGAATCAGGCCCGAATACGATGAACGTGGGGAACCGGTGCTCATGGGGGTGCGGCAAGGCGGGCAGCAACTGGTCACCGTTGAGGGAATGAGCGATGGTACCGTGGATCAGCTTTACCTGGCACTACGGCTGGCAAGCCTGGAGTCGTACCTCGAGAGGAACGAACCCATGCCTTTCATCGTGGATGACATCCTGATCCGCTTTGACAACGACCGGGCCATGGCTGCCCTGGAGGTCCTGGCTGACCTTTCCAGGAAGACACAGGTGATCTTCTTTACGCATCACAGCCACCTGGTGGAGCTGGCGGAAAAGACCCTCGGGCCTATGATGCCCCGGCATTCATTAGGCCTGGACCCACATTGATCTTTTCAAAGGTCAAAACGCTTCATTTGGGAGGGATTCAACGGCATGGGTAATCTTGTGGAAAAAGCGCTTGAGACCGCTGCCATTGCGCACAGGGACCAGGTCCGCAAGGGCACGAACATCCCTTACATCACGCACCCTTGCGCTGTGGCCCTGATCCTGGCCGCGGCAGGGTGCGGCGAAGAAGTGGTGGCCGCGGGGCTCCTGCACGACACGGTGGAGGACACGCCCATGAGCCTGGAGGAGATCCGGGAGGGTTTCGGCGAAGGGGTGGCACGGATCGTGGCGGCCAACACCGAGCCCCCCAAGTCCCTGCCGTGGGAGGAACGAAAAGAGCACACCATCGCTTCCCTTGCGTCCCTGCCCCTGGATGCGCGCCTGGTGATGTGCGCGGACAAACTCCACAACCTGCGCACCATTGCCGCGGAGCACCGGGAGCTGGGTGAAAAGGTGTGGGAAAGGTTCAAACGGGGCAGGAAGGAGCAGGAGTGGTATTACCGCGGCCTGGCCAGGGGCCTGTGCCACAGGCCCGACCTGGGCGATTACGCCCCGCTTTTCCGGAAATTCGAGGAGGAAGTGGATGCCCTGTTTTCCGCTGAACCCGAGGTTGCGCCGGGTTAGGCCCCTTCGCTTCTTGACTTCCAGGATCGGTTTTATTATGAATCAATTTATCATAACCATTCAATAATTGCCTAGGCTTTCGCTGCGCTATTCAGGCAATTGCGGCCTCAAAGTTCATGGCCAGGGGGCGGTGGCGGACCCTACCCAATTTGCGTTCGAGTCCTTCTGAGGGCGGCTTAGCGGCCACCATTGTTCTTTATGATTTTATGGGCGTGCCCATCTTTTGTCTGTGCATGCAGGGTGGGAGCGTACGAAGCCAATGGATAAAACTCGATTACGCGAAGGTTGTGTCGTCATCGGCTCGCTTTTCAATGAGCCGATGCGCGTTGAGACTGTGCGGGTCGGTGGCCTGTCTGCGTGCGGTGACGCACAGGCAGGCGACGCCACTTGGACTGTAGGCCTTGTCGGCACGCAGTCGGAGCGGTTCCGTAAGGTGACCCTCACCGACAGCGACATTAAAACTCTCACTATCCTGGATTCCGCTTTCAGCTACGACGGGGACGGCCGTCTCCTGAGGCTGGGATTGCAGGCCTACTCCCTTGGCATCGCCTACGAGTTCGATCCTTACTTTGGCCTCTCCATCTCGCGCGTTGACCCGCTGCCGCACCAGCTCGAGGCGGTATATGACTATCTCCTGAAGCTGGCGCGGGTACGGTTCCTGCTGGCCGACGACGCCGGAGCCGGAAAGACCATCATGGCCGGGCTTCTCATTCGGGAGCTTCAGCTTCGCGGCCTGGCAGAGCGCATCCTGGTCGTATGCCCGGCTAACCTGTCTTTCCAATGGCAGCGCGAGTTGAAAGAGAAATTCGACGAGAAGTTCCTTGTCCTCAAAGGCGGCGATATCCGCGACCAGTTCGGCGTCAACCAGTGGCTGGAACAAAACAAGGTCATCACGTCCCTCGACCTTGCCAAGCGGACGGAGATCTTGCCTGGCTTGAGGCAGGTCCACTGGGACCTTGTTATCGTGGATGAAGCCCACAGGATGTCCTGGACTCCGCCTGCACGCAAGACCGCACGGTACGCGCTCGGCGAGCTCATGCGAGATACATCAGACCACATGCTGCTGCTGACGGCAACGCCGCACAAGGGCGATCCGGACAACTTCACGCTGTTCCTGCAACTGCTCGACGCCGATGCTTACGCCGACGTACGTTCCATTAGGGAAGCCATGAATCGCCAACGCGCGCCGTTTTACCTGCGTCGTACCAAGGAGGCCATGGTCTACTTCCCTGCCTACCGCCCCGCTCCGCAGGACGGGGCAGGCAGGCCCGAGCGCAGACCTGACCTGTCTGCGTGCGGTGACGCACAGGCAGGCGGGACGTGGGTGGCTGAGAAGATATTCACCAAGCGCATTCCGCACACCGTCGATTTCCAGATGGACGGACCGGAGTTCGACCTCTACAGGGAGATTACCAGGTTCGTCAAGCGGCAGAGCGCCAAGGCCGCCAGGGCGGTCGGCTTCCTGATGTCTCTTTATCAGCGTAGGCTGGCCTCCAGTACCTACGCCATGCGGCACAGCATGGAGAACCGCGCCCGGAGGCTCGAAGAAGGCCTTAAACGCGCTCAAGAGCTCGCCCGCATTGCCCCTGCCTGCGCCGCTGCCACCGGCGCGGCAGGCAGGCCACCTGACCTGCCTGATCCCGATGAACTCGAAGAGATGGAAGAGAGCGAACGCGAGCGATTGGAGCAGATGCTGGAGGCCATCACGCTTGCCGGGAATGCCGAGCAGGTGCGCGAAGAAATTGCAGAACTTCGCGGGCTCGCCGAGCAGGCCCGAGCTGTCGAGGAATCGGACTGCGAAGCTAAACTGTCCAAACTCCGGGACCTACTGCACAAGGAAGGGTTCTTTGATCATCAGGAACAACGTCTTCTTATTTTCACCGAGTTCAAGGATACGCTCGACTACCTGAT
>JAFDIS010000032.1 GCA_019307945.1 Deltaproteobacteria bacterium
TTGAGAAAATCACCTTCGTCCGAAATATGCTTGTCAAAGGTAACCTCAACCCGCCGCAGGTTCTCCACCAGCTCCCGGTGCGCCTGCACGCCATAGGTATCATCGCCAGGGCCACCGCCGTAGGCATAGCCATTCCAGAACACGTAGATATCAGACAGGTCGCCTTCGGTCTTCCAGGCCGAGGCATAGACCGCCAAGTTGACCCCTGCCTTGTACACCCCTGGCTGGGCGCAAAAAATCCTGTAGCTCAGCTTTCGGAACTGCTTCTTGTCTTCAAGGGACATACCCTCCTTGGCCGCCTGTTGAACCATATGCTTGCGAATGAAATTTTCTTCCAAAGGTTCATCCAGCAAGGCCACGGCCTGAACCACCTGATCCACATAAGTGACCGCATCGGGAAAGCAGTCACGGGTGATTCCCGAAACCCGGATGTTGACGTCCACACGAGGTCGTCCCAGGTCTTCAATGGGTAAAATTTCAAAACCGTCCACTTGGCCGTTGGCCCTCCATTTGGGCCGGGCACCCAGCAGATGCAAGATCTGGCCGATCTGCTCGCCATCTGCCCGCATGATGTCCGAGGCCAGCCAGACCATACCCACGGATTCCGGATAGCGGCCCTCCTCGTCGAGGTACCGTTTCAGCAGGGCCTCGGCCAGCCTTACCCCCACCCGCCAGGCCGCCCGGGTCGGGATACGGGTGGGATCAACGTTGTAAAAATTGCGGCCGGTGGGAAGGATATCGTAGCGCCCCCGGGAAAGGTAACCGGAAGGGCCTGCCGGCACATGGCCGCCGTCCATGGCGTTGAGCAAGGCGTCGATCTCCCGGGAGTCGGTGATGCGCTGGTCGATATCGCGCACCAGCCCGGCAAAGCATTCAAACCGTGTCTGCAAGGGGCCATTGCGGGCTGATTCAAAAATGGTTTCAGACACCCCTGCCGAATTGTCTCCTTCGATCAATCCGGCGATCATGGCCTCGGCCTGACGGTCGGCTTCGTAAAGCAACCGGCTGTATGTTTTTCCGCTCTTTCCCCGGCCGCCCGGTGCTTTAAGGGCGGCAAAGATATCTTCGCCCCACAGGTCGAAGACCAGCCGGCGGGCATTCAGATCATTGCGGGTGTCGAAGCGCAGGATGGTGTTGATGGTTTCGGCCCGCTCTTCACCCTCGGGCACTTGGCCGAACACATGCATGCCAATGCGGGTCTGGCTGTTCTTGACACTGGAAATGATTTCATGACAACGCTCAACCAGTTCTTCAAAAGTCGAGGAATCCCGCTCTTTGACCTCGTCTTCCAGATGATGGCGCCCAATGGCTTCCCGGATCAGGTGCTCCAGCTGATGGGCGCGGGCCGGGTCCAGATCCTTGGCACGGTGGTATTCCTCGAGCAGATCTTCCAGCTCCTCCAGGCCGCCGTATGTGTCGGCAGTACTCATTACGGCCTGCATGTGATCCACTAATGTCGCATAACTACGACGCTTAGCCACTACTCCTTCGGCCGGATTGTCGGCATTGTAGATATACAGATGGGGCATGTGGCCCGTGGCGATATCGGGCCAGCAGGCAGCCGAAAGCCCGGCGCCCTTGCCCGGCATCCACTCCAGGTTCCCGTGGGTGCCCACATGGATCATCACGTCGGCCCCGAAGACACGGTCCATGTACATATAGGTGGCGATGTACTGATGGGGTGGCGGAATGTCCGGATCGTGGAGGATCTTGCACACCTGGCCGTCGCAGCGTGAACCGGCGCAGCCGCGCTTGGGCTGCATGATCACATTGACGTTACCGAAATTGAGCCCGGTTATCACCAGCTTGCCGTCCAGCACCATACTGGGCGGCACCCCGTTCATTTCCCGGCCCGGCGGATCGCCCCAGGCGTCGACAAGGCCGGTTCGCGCTTTTTCCGGCAGCCCGGCAAACCACTCTTGATACGTCTCATTGTCCAACAGGGCCAGGTGTCCGCCCTTTGCAACGATTTCATCCACCGTGGTCCACCGGAATTCGGCAATGGCCTTTCGTTCCAGGATAGTCCGCATCAGCGCCTCGCCGGAATCAGGAATGCCCTCGACGCGGTAGCCTGCGGCCTGCATCTGCCGCATGATGCGCACCACGCTTTCGCCTGAATCGAGGCCTGCCGCGCCTCCGACATTAGCCTCAAGGCCGGCGCACTCGTTTTTGTGAAACACGAAGACCACCTTGCGTTCGGCCGGCGGCTTGGACGAGAGCCGCACCCAGCGCGCGATCCGTTCAGCAATATGCCCCACCCGCTCGGCGATTGTTTCGCGGATTTCGAATACCGTATCGCTTCGCGGCTCAGTCAGTTTGCGGCTGCAAGCCAAGATGATCGGCTCGATGTTGCCTTCGAATTCAGGCATGGCGATACCGAAACTGACTTCAGCGATCAGCCCCTGGGGATCTTCCTCCCACTCCCGTATCGATTTGCCGTATGAGATAACCGGTTTGAATACCGGCACATTGAGTTCTTTAAAAAAAGCCACGGTTTGAGGAGCAACGCCGGTTTCGGAGATATCGCCGCAGGCTTCACGGCCGAGAAAGAAAAACTGAAGGTTGATCAGTGCGTCGATGCGCACACTGCCGTCCGGGCGCTTAAAAAAACGCCGGGCCGTTTCAATGGGTCCCAGGGCGCCGACTTCCTTGTCCGGCGTCCCGTGGGAAAAGACGGGAAGCACGTCTATCCCCTGAGCTTCCAGCGCCGCAATCAGATCTCTTTCCAGGGACGCATCGCTGTTGGTAAACGTATGGCGCGAAAAAAGAAGCCCCACGGTGTGGTCATGGACGGATGGATGCGCCTTGCGATACTCTTCCACCGAATCGTAGACTTTCTGATCCGGCGGATGCAGGAAGCCCTGCCACGGCAGAGGCACGGGATCTTGTACAGGAACTTCAGGGTTGACTTGATGGGCCACGAATTCAAGCAATCGCCGATAGTTCTCCTGACCGCCCTCGGCCAGGTAGGCATAAGCCCGAGCGCAGACCGAGATATCTACAGTAGCATTTCGTCCCCAGTTGGCCGGGTCGAAGGAGGTCGTGATGATGGCCGGGGAGCTTGCGAGTTCGTCAATACGGGCGCTGACCTCCTCCCAGAACCCATCGGTGGTCCAGTAAAAAAGAATGGCATCGGCGTCTGCGGCCCTTGCCCAGAAATGCTCCAGACATTCTGCGTTGTTTTCGATCTCTTTTTGCGAAAAAATGGCCAGCTCCACATGGGGACTTTCTTCGGCGGCCGCCAGAAAGGCGGGCAAATAGGAACCCCACATAATGCTGACGATTCGAATGGATTGGGTGGTGGTATTCATGGGACACTTTCCTATAGTTCGATTATGGTTGCATTTGATCTCTCTTTACAGGGGATGATTAAGGCCGGCGCACCTCAGCGGCTGGATGTGGAGATGTCCGTTCTCCCGGCGGACGTCAGCCTCCACGCCGTACACTTCACGAATGTTCTCCGGGGTCATTACTTCGGACGGTGTTCCCGAGCAGAACATCCTTCCCCGGTGGAGCATCATGATCGTGTCGGAAAATCTGGCCGCCAAATTCAGGTCGTGCATGGCCATCATGGCACCGATCCCTTTGCTTTTCACCAGCGTGGCGATTACCTCCAGCATTTCCAGTTGATGGCGCAAGTCAAGGCTGCTGGTAGGCTCGTCCAACAAGAGATAACGCGTATCCTGGGCCAATGCCCTGGCAAGTAATACTTTCTGGGCCTGCCCTCCGCTAAGCCGGTCCATATCCCGCATGGCAAGATCAGCCAGATTCATCTCTTCAATGATCTTTGCGGTTCGTTCCAAATCCTTTCGGGAAGGTCGCCAGGCAAGATAGGGCCTTCGCCCCGCAAGGACCGTATCAAAAACAGTCATTGAAAATCTGACGGGCATGTTTTGGGCTACATATCCCAGGTGTTTCGCCAATTCTTTACGAGGCATTCCAAACGTATCCCGGTCCTCAATTAGAACAGATCCTCCGGCAGGCCTGAGAATACCGGCGATGCATTTGAGCAGGGTGGTCTTGCCGACGCCATTGGGACCGACAATGCTCAGAATGCATCCTTTTTCCACGCTTGCTCCAACACTTTCCAGCACCCGCGCGCCGTTATAGTCGAACACAAGATTGATTGCCTGCAGCATTACCAGTACTCCCTGGAGCGTTTCATCAAGAGATAGAAGAAAAACGGCACTCCGATGAAAGAGGTAACGATCCCGATCGGTATCACCTGGGGCGCCCAGAGGGTCCTTCCCAGGGTGTCCGCAGTCACAAGAATCACGGCCCCCACCAGTGCCGAGGCCGGCAGGAGAAACCGGTGATCGTTTCCGATTACCATGCGCGTGATATGAGGCGCCACAAGCCCCACAAATCCGATGACTCCTGTAAAGCAGATACACCCGGCGGTCACCAGGGAAGCCGCTGCGACTGCCCACATCCTCAGCCGATTCACGTTTACTCCCAGGGCCAGGGCCGATTCGTCCCCGGATGCCAAGAGGTTGAAATCCCACGCCCTGCGCAACAGTATCGGAAAGGGAAGCAGGATCATTGCCGCAGCCAACGCGATCTCGTTCCATCCGGCCTTGGAGAGGCTGCCGAAAAACCAGAACACGATCTCGTGAACCTGTTCCATTGTTCCCATGTACTGAAAAAGGGACGTGAGGGAGGAAAACAGGAACATCAGCGCGATGCCGGTCAGGATCATGGTCTCGGAGGAGGCGCGTTTCATCTTGGCAACCGCAATGATGACGGTTGCCGACACCAGGGAAAACAGGAAAGCGCCGCAGGCCACGCGATATGTTTGAAAGCCACCTCCCCAAAAAAGAATGACGCTCACGGCCCCAAGGCCCGCGCCCGAGCCCACACCCAGGGTGAAGGGGGAGGCGAGGGGATTTCGCAGAATGGCTTGAAAAACCACGCCAGCCAGCCCCAACCCGAAACCAACAAGCGCCGCCATCACGATGCGGGGAAGCCGCAACATCCAGATGATGCTGTGGCCGCGGCCCATGTCTCTGAGCAAGGATGAAACAACTTCCCAAAAGCTCATGCCGGTGGCGCCGCAACAAAGCCCTATCGCCGTTGCCACAATGAGCAAAAGGATGGCAAAGGCAAGAAACAGAGTTCTTACATGGGCATGGGCTTGATAGCGTCGGCATATGGCCTCGGTGTTTGTGCTCATCTGCCGCCCCCCTGGATATTGTCTGATACGAACACCCCGTGGTAAGCGATGCCCTGAAAGGTCTCCAGATACTCTTTGTGCAGTGCTTCAGGATTGAGGTCGGGAAAAAGATTGGGGTGAATCCAGCGAAGCATGTGGGCGATGCCGATGATGGCCCTGGGCCCGGTCCAGATGGCACTGTCCATGACATGGACGTTGCCGGACGCTACGGCCGGAATATGGTGCCACGCAGGACGCTTTAGTATTGCGTCGCGGCAATTATTGAACGGCGCCGGGTCCCTGAGGGTATAGCCATTACCGTGAGCAGCCGCCTTAATGATCACCTCCGGATTCCTGGACAATACCCACTCAGGCGTCACGCGCGGGTAGGGGATGGAAAGGCCGGCTGCGATATTGTTGCCACCGGCGCGCACGCACATTTCGTCTCCTCCCGAACCCGGCCCGGCCGCATGATAGTCGGTATAACTTTCAATGTAGACAGCCGGGCGCCGCAGAGTTCTGGCGATTTTTACCCGGAACACCCCGAGATGCCGCCGGTACCAATCACAGAAACGCGCAGCCTCCTTTTCTCGGTTCAGCAGTCGTCCCATGACCCTAACCTCGCGTTCCAGCGTGTCAACTTTGTAGAAATCAAGACGCAGCACTTGAATTCCGAACAAGGCCATCTTGCGCTCCAGCAACGGCCCGGGGTTCCGGCTGTAAGCGATGACGAGGTCGGGTTTGAGAGCGGCTATGGTTTCCATGTTCGGCTCCCGCCAACTGCCGACCTTGGGCCTCTGAGCCAGGTCACCCCAGAATTCATGTTCCCGAACGACCTCGGAAAACACACCCGCAACGCAGTCTTCGGCCTTTAGTGTGCGGAGAATTTCCAGGATATCCGAGTTCAGGGCCACGACCGTCTGAATCGGAAGGCTGAGTCGCACCTTCCTTCCCAGGGCATCTTCAATAAGCACCGAAGCGCCGAAAGCCGGTGCTATCCAAAGGTTCAGGAACAGTGCAACGGCCAGCCAGCCGATCCAGAATGTCCTCGATGTCACACCGTGAGCATACATGTCAGTATCGAAAGATAATCTCTGCAAAAAATGTCCGGCCGTCTGCTTTGTAATATTCGTAGTATTCCTCATCAAAAATGTTGTCCACGGAAAGAGAAATTTCCGCCCACTTCAATGGTGTTACTGTCACCTTGGCGTCCATGAAAAAGGCCGGCTCATACGTGCCGTACACTCCTTCTTCAGTGTCCTTGTTATCCGAGTTGTTGTAGATCTTGCTGTAATAGCGACCCACAAGGCTTCCCTTGAACCATTTGTAATGCCCGTCCAGGCCGATATTCCAGGCGGTCTTGGGAATGCCTGTAACCCGCTTATCCTCGCTGTCCGGATCTGCTGGATTATCGATGATTTTTGCATCGGTATGGGTGAAGTTGCCCCATAGCGTAAACCAATCGGTTACCTTCTGGGAGGCTTCAATCTCCAGGCCATAGGTTTGTGACTTTCCTGCATTGGTCCGGATCTTGGTCGAGCCCTCGGTCCTGTAATAGATCAGATCGTCGATATCGTTGCGGTATCCGGTCAGGGAAAGACGGGTCTTTTTGTTAAAAAAGTGCTGGTCGATGCCTATCTCATAGGTCCAGACAGTTTCGGGCTTCAAGTTGGGGTTGCTTTGATAGGTAGTGGAATAATACTGCCAGCTGCGATAAAGCTCGTAGATGGTCGGTGGACGAAAGGCATGGCCGACTGAAGCTCTCAAGGTGGTATCGGGAAGCGCCTTCCATACGGCGGAGACCTTGGGGCTGAATTCGGATTCCGAATTGCTGTCATATTCGGTCTCCGATCCAGGCACCCCGGAGGCTCCGTCGTAGACTTTCCAAGCATCATAGCGAATGCCCAGATAAAATGTGAGCTGTTCAGCTACCAGCCATTCGTCCTGGCCGAACACGGCCCACGCCTTGGAATTTCCACCGGAGTAAAAGGTGCTCGCTCCCCTGCCGGAATAGCTCCTGTAAAACGGAATATCATAATCATTCGTGTCGGCTTCGTCTGTTCGATAAGATACGCCTAAAGTCAAAATATGAGATTCCCCTAAGGGCACGTCCCCTTGCAGTTCCCCAAACCAGCTCTCGCCTTCGGTAATTTTTAAAGAACCAGGAGAATTATTGTAGTCTGCCAATCCGCTGCCGGACTCCAGAGTATATCGCGATTCCAACTGGACCGTCCCTGCCTGGGCCTTGATCTGCAGCGGCCCGAAAATCTCCTTGAAAGCCATGGCATACGTATCTGTCTCTTTTTTACCGATACCCGTGTAGCTGATAAAGTCGTTGGGCCGAAAGCGGGCTCGCTGCCCGGTACCTGCGATGGCGTAGGTGGAATTATCGCCGAAAGTTCCCATGTAAGTGTTGGGCCGCCCGTAATCATATTCGTAGTCTCCGGAAACTGCCGTAAAAGAGAGTTGTCCGGTATCTGAAAAATCGAGTCTTAGTTTTCCGTTTAACACCCGGCGCTCGGCGCCGTTTTTGCCCTTGTCGCCCACCACCCATTTTGTGGGTTCACCGTATTTATCGTTCATCGGATAGCCGCCCGAGACGTTTCCGGTTCCGGAAGAAATCGACCGGACGACCGGGGTTGATTCGTAACCATCCGTCTTTTCTTCTTCGTACCCAATCTGGAGGCCTAGTCGGTTCCACAACCGGTCCCCGATACTGAGACGAGAGCGCTGAGTGTCATGGGTGCCATAGCCTCCGGTCAATTTAAGTTCCAACTTCTCAGGGGTCTTGGTGATGATATTGATGACCCCACCCATGGCGTTTCCTCCGTAAAGAGCGGAAGCGGGCCCCCGGATGATTTCGATCCGTTCGATATTTTCGACAGGCAGCGCACCCCACTCTACACCGCCGGTGTAAGCGTCATTCAGCGGCTGACCGTCGATCAAAACAAGAGTGTACTTGTCACCGTTAAAGCCTCGCATTCTAATGGACGCGGTGGAATCCATCAGCCCTTTCGATCGCTTGACAAAGACCCCTGAAAGGCTATTGAGCGCGTCGTCCACGGTTTGGATGTTTTTCTTTTCCAGGTCTTCCCGGTCGATGACGGTCACGCTTCCTGGAACATCTTCGATCCTCTTTTCGGTTCTTGTGGCCGTAACCACGATCTCATCCAGCTTAACTGCATTTTGCACTGTTTGCATCGCTTCAGCCAACCGAGGTGTCGCAAGACAAAGAATCCCCAATGCTACAATCAGCCAGCTACGCTCTCTCATGGTTAATCTCCTCCCCTGGATTCTTGCTCTCAATGATCAATCATCTCAAAGCGCTCCGAAGACCCTACGTTTTGGCAATAAGGTTCTCTAATTGACGGGAAAGAGATGCCGTGATAGTGATTAATCGAGGCGTCCCATTCCCGGGAACGCTTCACCCGGAGGGCGGCGGTGACCCTGGCCGGTATGCGCCGCCCTCCACCAGATTTTCCCGGTTTGACATTAATTGCCCCATGAACACTGATGCTTTCAAACCGAGTTTTTCCTAAAATTGCCAAAATAAAAAAAGGCCGCGAAATAGTTTCCTTCTCCGGAAGGAGGGACCTTCGTGGCCTTTTGCCTTAATTCTTTATGTCGTCTTCCGCCGATATACGGCGACAAATTTTGGGTTTTCGGGCTTTGCCCTGAATTTCAACCGCGTGCGACTTCTGCCGCAATTTTTGGTGAATTCTTACTTGAGAGTTTCAGAGAAGTCAAGATTTTTCGTCAGTTGTTCAAACGGCTTTCTTGCCTCATCAAATCTAGACGACAATCTAAATCTCCAACCATCTCAACCAGGTCTGCGCTTGAGGAAAATCAACCCCCGGACATCCTCCATTGGTCCGACTGGGCCTGCCACGGTATAGTTGTGAACCAAGAAAACTCCTTGACACTCCCGCACACACCCTATAATTGTATTAATAAACATATTGTTCATTTATTCATAGTGATGGCTCCGTCCTTGAAAGAGTATGATTTGAGGCGGTCTGGCCTGTTTTGGAAGAGAAATGGCCGCTTGAGGATGGAACATGGACTCAAAGCGCGGGGTTTTGTTTTCTCCCCTCCCCCGATTGGGACAATAACCATGCGAAAAAAAGAAGATCTTCATACTGTTTATAACGCAGCCCTTTCCGTGTTCGCCGAATACGGCTTCCGCAAATCGACGCTCGAAGACATCGCTGCCCGTCTGGGCATGACCAAGAGCAACCTGTACCTTTATGCCAAGAATAAAAAGGCCCTGTACCACGATACGGTAGCCTGGGCCCTCACGCGATGGCAAAACCATGTCCGCTCGGCCGTGGCGAAAGCCAGGGATCCTAAATCGCAGTTTACCGTGATGTGCTTCAAAGCAGTCGAATACCTGTCCGAAGACAATGATTTTCGGCGAGTGCTTATCCATGATCCTGAGATCTTTCCCATGTTTCCGGTAGAAGATCCGTTTCATGATATCAACCGGCGCTCGGTGGAGATGATCAAAGATATCCTCGTCCGCGGCATCAGGGAAAAGCAGTTTCGTCCTGCAGACCCTGACCGGCTTTCCGAAGTCATATTCTTCATATATAAAATGGTTATCATACGAACCTATATCCAGACGAAAGATGACGAGATGAA
The DNA here is from genome assembly GCA_019307945.1 of Deltaproteobacteria bacterium. Lineage (GTDB taxonomy): Bacteria > Desulfobacterota > DSM-4660 > Desulfatiglandales > Desulfatiglandaceae > B17-G16. Next base: position 9,794 of record JAFDIS010000032.1, read on the forward strand.
GGAGGTGTTTGCCAATATCTTTGAACTAATGACCCGCGGCCTTTTTGTCGAGTAACCGTGCCAATACCAACCGGCTGCCGATTGCCACCACAAACGGCGGCCTACAAGGAGGGGAGATTCTATGGCCGAAAAATTTCAATACTTGAGCCCTGAATGGCGTGATGAAGCCGAAAGGAGACTCAAGGCAGAGTTGTCACCGGAACGCATGAACCACATCACATCATCCATGTCCAATATCTACTTGAACTGCCCGGAAGGCAAAAAGCGTTTTCTCTTTTTTAAATTCGACAATGGAGAATTGAGCGAGCTACTGGTAGGCGATGCTGAACCACCCGAAGCCGAATTCCGGATCACAGGTGATTATGATGTTTTCGCGCGGATCACACGGTGCGAACTTGGGTCACAGAAAGCCCTGATGACTCGCAAACTTAAATTGAAGGGCAATATGATCAAGGCATTGAAACTGGCGTCCGTAGCCGACCGTTTGAACAAAGTTCTCTCCGGAATCCCGACCGAGTTCTGATGAATGGGGGCAAATTATGGGAAGCTTACTTGACAGGGACGATCCTTATTTCATCGATTTTCCCCAACGGGTTAAAGACATCCAGGCGGAAATGGCCAAAGAAAATATCGACGTCTATCTAGGTTCAAGACTGCGAACGCTCTCCTGGATCACGGACGCATTCTGCCCCTGGCGCAGTTTTATCGTCATTCCCAGTGAGGGACTTCCCACAGTCTTCACTTTTGTTATCGATGCCGCCCGCATCGCCGATGATTCCTGGCTGGGAGAAGATCACGTTTACGGTTTTGCGCCCATGGGCGGTCAGGATCAGATCGAGCAAATCGCGGACTTCGTCTTAGATCTGCTCAACAACGGCAAGGGCAGGATCGGCGTTGAAAGCGGCATGTCCAACTATCTGACCGAAGGCTGGTTGACCTATTACGAATACAGTCAATTCGAAGCCGCTTTCTCTAACGCGGAACTGGTCAATGCCCATACGATTATCGACAAACTTGCCTTAATCAAAGACCAGGGAACCATCAACCGCTTCAGGGAGGCATCGCGCATTGTCGATGTGGGACACCAGGCCGTAAAGGACGCCCTGCAGAACGGCGGTTATAAAGGGATGACCGAAACAGAAATTGCCGGCCTGGCGGCTTACGCCATGCGCAAGCAAGGTAGTGAGTTCGAGTGGTCTTTTACCGGAGGCAATGAAATCGCCAGCGGATATCGCACCGGTTACATGGGCGGGGCCTGCACACCGGCCTCCCGTCGAAAAATCCAGGCCGGCGAACCCTTGATGGTCGACATTCATGCCATGTTCAAGCTCGGCCTTGGCGATCATGCGCACAACTACCTCATCGGCCCAGCCAATGATAGGCAGCGCCGGCATGCAGACAATTTTATCGACATTGTCAAGCTGACCCTCGAAACATACCGTGCCGGCATTACTCCCTCAAAGCTGGCCGAACAGATGATGGATTTTGCCGACGAGCGGGGATTCTCGGATTACATGGTTCCCGGCTTCGAGCACGGTATTGGGTTCATGGGCGACGAATGGCGCATCGGTCTGAACGATGGCCCGTTTCCCTACTGGACCAATCCTGATCATGTTTACCGGAAAAACGAAGTGTTGATCTGCGCCATGCAGTACGCATGCCAGGAAGAAGGCATTGGTTTTCGCTACGAAAATCCCATTGTGATTCATGAGGACCATTGCGAGCCTCTTTCCAAATTCCCGCTGGCCATCGAGGAAATCACATGATTGACCGTGGGATAAGGTATGTGCAAAAGTGCTTGGACACGAACCTCTGCAAATTGAGCATATCGCATCGGCTGCAGAACAATATTTGGGCTGGACGGACTTTTCAGATATCATTGTCCTGGGCAAATTCCCCCTGGCATGCAAAAAACTTCCGTGGGAATTCGGAAAATCCGGTCATTGGTTCCATTGCGCTTAAAGGGGGTCCGTTTATTGAAAAGGTTAAGAGGAGGAAGGATATCTCTTTGATTGAGGTTACGGAGAAGAATAGAGATGAGCTGGTCCACCTCCCGCCATTTTAGCAAGAAGACCGCAGAAAGCCACGGCTTTAGCCGTGGAGAAAAGCGTTTAAGGTCGGGAGATCGTACCTCTCAGTCCGTGGGGTTTCACGGGCGGGTTGCAAATCATGGGAACATGTAAGTATTGCGGCGATAGCAAGAGGACCATCTCAGATGCGATAGGGTTCTGTGCAGACTGTATCAGGAATCATTTTGATGCCGTCTGGCCGGAGATAAAGAAGGTCCATGACCACAGCCGGAAGACCTATGGATTGCCGACAGATCCGCCCCGTTCGGAAAACGGCATCTCCTGTTCCTTTTGTGTTCATGGCTGCATGATTCCGGATGGGAGGACGGGGTACTGTGGTCTCCGCATGGTGAAAGGTGGAACGATTCGCGGGGGTCGTCCCCATGAGGGGAACCTGTATTACTACCATGATCCCCTGCCCACCAATTGTGTCGCCGATTTTGTCTGTCCCGCCGGAACCGGCTGCGGCTATCCCCGATACGCCGTCTCCGATGGGCCTGAGTATGGGTACAGAAATCTTGCCGTTTTCTACCATGCCTGTTCCTTCAATTGTCTTTATTGCCAGAACTATCATTTCAAGGTGCAGACACGCGCCGTCCACCGGGTCCCGGCAAAAGAGCTGGCCGCTGCGGTTGATGAGAAGACCACGTGCATCTGCTATTTCGGTGGTGATCCCACACCTCAGGTCCTTCATGCCATCAAAACATCAAGAAGCGCTCTGAAAAGGGCCCAGGAAACGGAACGGATCTTGAGGATCTGCTGGGAGACCAACGGGGCTGTTCAGGAGCCATATCTCAACATGATGGCCGGGTTGTCTCTCGAATCCGGGGGATGCATCAAGTTCGATCTCAAGGCATGGGATGAAGGGCTTCATTACGCCCTCTGCGGTGTGACAAATAAGCAGACGCTGTATAACTTCAGGGTCCTGTCGGAGATCACCCGGAAAAGAACCGTGCCCCCTTTTCTCATTGCCAGCACCCTGCTGGTCCCCGGATATATAGATGAAATGGAAGTTGGTAAGATTGCGCGTTACATCGCTGACTTAAACCCCGAGATTCCTTACAGCCTCCTTGCTTTCTATCCCCAATTCCATCTTCAGGACCTTCCCTTCACATCCCGAGGACATGCCCTGCGATGCAAGGAGGCGGCCGAGAAGATGGGTCTCAACAACGTTCACCTGGGCAATGTCCATTTATTAAGAGACGGCGAATGAAGGCGCACAGCACGGGCCGCGGTGTCCTCCTTTCCGGAGAGCGGACGGATACCGGCATCCACCAACTTTTCTGTTGCAGAGCCAAAAACAGCCCGGGCGTCCCATGGACCATGGGGCCTCAGACTCCTCATGTGCCCCCGTAACCTATGGTGACCGTACCCTTTTCCACTATCACCGGTACCTTGCGAATGCCCTTGGTGTATTTCAACATCTCCTCAAGCTTTTCCTTCTCAGATTTTACGTCCACATAGACGGCGCTTTGCCCGTAAGCCGACCTGGCCTTTTGTGTATAAGGTCAGCCGGATTTCCCATAGATGAGCACCTGTTTACCCATGCTGAGCTCCTTTCGTGAATATCCCGGTTTATTCTAAACTGGCGAGTCGATTCAGACACCCTCCATTTTCCAGGGCCACTTATCCGGGGCGTCCACCGGTCAGGCCCGGTAGCCAACGGGCATGATCAACAGGGGCTCATGTTTTTTGGGGATGCCGAGAACATTGATTACTTTCATATCTTCGAATGCCCCCACGATGCCAGCCTTCAACCCAAGTGCCTCCGCCTGCAGGAAAATGTTTTGTCCCACATGGCCTGCCTCGATCATGGCATACCTGACGCCTCTATCACCATACTTGGAGCAGATGCGGGAGTACTGGGCAGTGATTACAAAGTTGAGAGGAGGCTTTGCCATCCACATCTGATGGAGCGAGGCCTTTGCAAGCTCCTCCTTTCTGTCACCCGTTGTCACATGTTCAATACGGTGGCCTGAGGGAATATAATGGTATACCCCGGCTTCCAGACCTTCCACTCCTTTGTCTCCCACCACGGTATAGACATCAAGGGGATACAAGGCCCCACCTGAGGGGGCGGCCCTCTTGAACCCATGGTCTTCGGTTATTCCCTGCGCCGCATATAGGAGCTGGGACAGATCTTGCTTTTTCATGGGCCTTGAGCTAAAGGAGCGCACGGTTCTCCGGCGTTTGATAGCCTCTTCCACGAAGAGACTGCCCTCATGGGTCGGCTTAGGGAGCATCATGGGCCCCTCCTTTCTTGAGAAAAGCGCTGAAAGCGCCCTTAAAGGGTTCAGCCACTGCACTCCAAACGCGCCCGTCAAAAGGATCAATTCGAGAAATCCTCGCCTGGGCATCCGATACATAGGATTTCCCCCTCTTTCATAATCCTAAAAGGCCTCTTGCGAATCAACAGGATTTCAGGGTTATACGCAAGACTCTTTAGTCATCCATCACCACAGAAATATCCCTGCCCGCTCCGGGGAAGGACCCTGCAGAAGCAAACTCATCCTTCCAGTAAGATCGCGTCCCAAGGCCGCTCCTGCCCATCCAACATGGGATGGAATATGCAGCGAGAATGGAGGCCAACCTTTTCAGAAGGGATACATTCTTTGGTCGCGGTCCTTTCAGACAAGCGGTTCCGTTCCCTGGTTCATGATTTCCACATATCCGGTATACCTGAAAAGACGGTTACGCTTGCGGGAAGTCAGTTCCCGGACAATGCCCAGGCGTTCCAGATGGGTGAGTGCCTTGTTGACCGTTGCCGCAGTGATGCCCGTTTTTTTCACCAGCCACCCGGCAGTGGTTATGGGGCCTTCCATCAAGGCCCGATGAATTTGCAGGGCGGAGGGACAAAGGCCCGCGCCTTCTCGCCCACCGTTGAAATGGTAACGTAATGACCCTGGAATTCGCGCTTCACCTTTTTCCCGCATCCCAAAACAAGCCCTTTTGTTGTTTTAGATTATTGCCTTATCTCAAAATAACTCTTTTTCTTGTTTTAGGCTCACGGCTTTGACCAAAATATAAGCACGGAAAAAACAGGTAAACGTCAGTTCCCGTTCATTGAAAATCCGTTTCCTTGGCTCAAGAGGAGGGGACGCCGCCTTCCGGAAATCCACTTTCTCCAGCGCAGGACGCCCTCGACTGGCTGCAACTATATGTCTTGCCGTTCCCCGTGCCGCCATAACCTGTCAAGCAAGGCGACGGCGCATCCGCGTCCTTACGCGGGAAATGTTTTTCTCCACATTTTGTGCCCTGCTTCGCATTGGCATCCATTCGGGACTCGCCTCAAGGCTCGCGTTCCGTCTGCTTCGCAAGCCGTAATCCCCAAACAGAGAATGGATCCGGCTTCGCCGACCAGCATGAATAATCATGATGCCTGACTCCAACGATAAAAGACTTTGAGCTTGTTACCATGAGATCTGGGGAGGCGTTCCTCGAATTGCAGGCGACCCACAATGATTCCCGGCGCAACATTGATTTCTTCGGCAAATCTTCGAATTGGCTCCAAGGAGCGGCCATCCCAAGTTGAAAGGAAGCGGCGATAAGCAACTGGTGGAATGAGCTTGTCACGAGCAAAGGCGTTGGCCTCTTCCTCTTGTCCGGCTTCATGGAAGAAGGTGAACCAGAGGTGGTCATTGCTCTTGTAACGCAGGCTGAGCTGAAGAACGGCCTTGCCTTTCAGCCATCTGGTTGCGCCAAACACGCCGGTTTTGGGGAGTTCGTGCACGAAAACGACAGCCACCCCGGCTGAGGCGGCCAGGTTTACCAATTCAGGCACAAAAATGTTCGGCGATTTTCTGGTTAGGTCGCGAACATCATCAAGAATTTTCAAAAAACGTTTTCGGTTAAATGGGGCGCATTTGATCTCCAGCGCTTCTATTTCACCCCGACGTAGCCATGCGGAAACTGATTCAGCACTGGTTTTAAGACATTGGGTTTGCCTATAGGCAACTTGATAATTATGCCAGACTTCTTGCCATTGTTTTGGCGAAGCCACTCCGAAGAAACGTAATACCTCTTCCAGTTGGCGGGTTTTGTCCTTATGCTTTGCTATCCAACCCAATTTGGTCATGGCATTGACCGGAACCTTTTTCAGCCAGTCAAGGTAGGATTACAGGCGTTGCTGTTCGGCCAGACGAATCCGGTCCTCCTGGAATTGACGCTCCAAGTTGTTCCAGAAGTGCGCTGGACGGCCCAAAGCACGCTCAAACTTTAGTGCGGTCTCGTGGGTAATGGGTGACTTGCCCTTGATGATCTCGTTAATAGTCTTTTTTGTCAGGCCGGTTCTGGCTGCCAATTCAGCCTGCGTCATACCAAGGCTTTCAAGGTAGTCCTTTAGAACCTCGCCCGGAGGAACTATATAATCCGGTATGTACTGATTGGTCTTTTTGTTAGCCATGGGTATCCTCCACGCCTAATATCTTTATCGCTGTAATTTTTGACCAATCCAGACCGCCACTGGACAAAACAGGCACCGGATCGTGATTAGGAACAAATATCAGGCGATACGGATGGTCCAGATCCACGGAAAGCTGTCCTTTTCGTTTCCCCTGCGTCAATTCATGACATCGACCCGGCCCACTCTTTGGAGGCCAAAAATCCATAAGACTTGCGGCAGCTCTTAGTTCAGCCAAGCGAATCCTGATTTTTTTCGCGCGGTTGGTCCCATGTATCTTTTCAAGCTGCGCTCCTTCGTTGAAGGACTTTGCCTGCTTTTTATTCTTAAAAGATATATCCAAGCCAACCTCCGGTCAAGAAAAAAGATTAACTTAATAGGTTAATCTTTTTCGATATTGACTAAAAGACCTTTTATCAAACCCCGACTAACTACCAAAATGCGGTGATATCGTACCCCAGATCTCTAGCTTTGACAGCGGGCGTGGTTGCTGATTTGTTTATGAACTTCTAGTATTTATGCAATGCAAAGCACTCAGAAAGCACCCAAAATTTCGTCCATTGCCTTCCGAATTCTTCACTTCAGATGCTCGCCGTTGACCTCATTCGCCACCGCTGGAAAACTTACCAAGGCTGCCTCGATATTTTCGATAATTTCCTCTGCCGGCACTTCCGGTTCCGACAGGTTATCCAGATCGGTCAGATTGGAGTCCTTCAGCCAAGATATCATTGTTCTCCCAATAACGCCTTCATACTGCGGCCTTTGGATGTCAACCGGTATCGTTGCCGGGGATGTTTCGGGTTTTCGGGGTATTTCATTTCCAATAGTCCTGCATCGAGCGCGGGCCGCAGGTAGTTTTTCCGGAAAGTCGGCCGGTGTGAAAGCCCAACTCCGGTCATCATTTCGGTGACGGTGACAAACTCCTGGTCCACAAGCCGCAGCAACCGTTGCACTTGGTCGCTTACTTGGTCGGCTGCTTGGTCGCTTCCCATATCGCCAAGGGTTTCTCGGATCACTTCCAACATGAACTCAACGAAAGGAGCGGAGTCGTTCATATTGGTACTTTGCCCGATGGCCTCATAGTATTCCTGCTGACGGGCGTGCACCATGCTTTCCACCGGGGTGATGGCGAAAATGGAGTTCCACCTGGCAAGAATCAGAGTCTGCCAGAGCCGTCCCATGCGGCCGTTACCGTCTGCAAAAGGGTGGATGAACTCGAACTCGTAATGAAAAATCGAACTTGCCACCAGGGGATGGCGCTCGCCACGATTCAGCCAGTCAAAAAGATCGCGCATCAGGATCGGCACCCGGCCGGCAGGTGGCGCAACATGAATCACCTCTTTTCTGCCCATGACTCCCACACCGCCGGTCCGATATCGGCCGGGAGCATCCATCAGGCTCCGCATCATGATTTCGTGGGCCGCCAATAGATCTGTTTCCCTGTATGGGTCCCTCTGTTCCAGCCGGTCGTAGACCTCGATGGCGTTGCGCGCCTCTTGGATTTCCCGGGGCGGAGCAACCACCCGTCTGCCATCCATGATCGCGGTGATCTGCTCCTCGCTTAGGGTGTTGCCCTCGATGGCCAGAGAGCCCTGGATGGTGCGGATGCGGTTGATCCGCCGCAGCCGCAGGTGTTCCCCTTGCGCCGAGACGGAAAGGCGGCCCACCATCTCACAGATTCTGCCGAGCAATCGCTCAACGGGCGGGCTGATGGTGCAGGGGGGCTGATAGGTCATTTGCATCGTCTCCGTTTCCTCGAGGCATCCTGAGCCGTCTTTCAACCAGCGCCCAAAGGTCATGCTTCGTACATTCAGCACCCTTACCGATTGCATGTGTCACGAAAGAGAGAATGGATCCGCCTCTGCCTATCAACTCCGTCGGGACAGGCGTGGGGTCGACCTGTCCCGCCATAGCTTTTGAAGACACGGCGAACTTGCCACGGCGTAGCCTTTCAGGGCGAAGGTGGACTTGTCGCGGCATAGCCCTTTAGGGCGAAGCGGGATTTCCGCTGCCATATCAGACGCGGTGATGCCGAAATCCTCTCCGTATACTCTGGCAAATCAAGGTCCGGCAGGTTCCTCTCTCTTCCTGACGTAGGTGAACCCGGCCGCCAGGCCCGACAAAGTCATTTGTTCCGATATCTGGTCGTGAGGAATTAGCAGATATGCCCATGGCTTGCCGCCGTGGGCCTTCGCGTGCGCCGTATCCTGGGCCACGACCAGCATGAACGGTTTGACCATCGGCTGATCATTGTTCCGGGCGTACACCTCAAGCTCGACCTTCGTATTCTCGTGAATACGAACACCGTCTTCGAGCTTGACCTTCTCCAGACCCTCGGGCGAGTAGTTCGCTGCATCGAAGTTCTCCCGCGTGGCTACCGCCGGTTCCTTGACGAATCCGTCGGTCATCGCGCTACTCAAAGGATAGCTGTAAATGACGTTCTTGAACGGATCGGCGCGTTGGCCCCGCTGCACCTGGGGCGTCGCGGTCAGTTCCAGGCCGAGGATGGGATTCAACTCGTTGATCGCCCGCACTCCGGCGCTTGCCCGGTAGCGGTGCGATTCGTCCATCAGCATTACCAGGTCGTCCAGCGCGGCGAGATAATCGAAGTAGCTCTGCCCGATGTATTCGCTCAATCGCTTGATGCGCGGGCTTTTCCCCCCGCGTACTTCGCTGTTGATCTTCGAGATATTGAAGATATTGACATGGACCTCGTTTGTCTCGAATAGCCTGCCGTCGCGAATGCCGCGCCCGCTCTCGTAGTTGTCTCCCGTGATTATCACGGGCGGGTTGACGGCGAACTCCGAGATGCCCTGGAAGACGTACTTCGCCGTATTCGGCGTGAAATCGGTAATCAGCTTATTGTAGATCGTCAGGTTGGGCGCAAGCACGAAGAAATGACGGATACCCTCGCTCAAAAACAGGTAGCTGATGAAAGCGCCCATGAGCCGTGTCTTCCCGACACCCGTGGCTATGGCAAAGCACAGGGAAGGGAAATCCCGCTCAAAGTCTTCGACGGACGGGAACTCGGTCTTGATCGTCTCCAGAGCCCGTGCGGTATTGCCGTTCTTTTCAAGGGATATGATCTCACACACCCGGGCCAGAATCTCCAAGGAATCCCTTTGCGGGGCGCTAAGGCTCAGGCGCTTGCTGATGGCGTTGACGTGTTGAATGCTCATTTCGAACCGTCCTTGTCTGGTGGGTCTTCAGGTCCTTGTGGTTGTTCCAGATCCCTGGCGGCCTGCTCCAGCTGCTTGATGTTTTCAGCTTGGCCGAGTGATTCCTTGTATTCTCGCCTGCGGGCCGCGAATTTCTCATACTCCGCCTTTGCGTGATCCTCGGCTTCTTTCTTGCTGACTTTTCCGGCGCTGGGCAGGACCCGGCGATCATTGAAGCGCAAGAACTCATCCAGCTTATGCTCCCAGTCTTTCAAGAATATCCGCTTGCGCCGCCTTGCCTGGTCCTCGGCAAAGTCCAGCCACATGGTTACGATTCGATTCAATTCGTCTATTTCATGCTCTTTCAGGTAATTCTTGGCTATGGTAACGTCGGTCTTATGAACCTCGTCATCTTTCCAGTTGGTCAAACCCATGTTGGGGAGCAGGTAATCCGCTCGATCTCTAATCAGCTCCGCAGCAGTCATACCCGTGGCGGCGTAATGCAATTTGTTCTGGATGACACTGAAAAACTTTGTGGTTTCAGGTAAGGATGGCTCGTAATCCGCGGCCATGGCGAAAATCTCCCTGACCCGCAGATACATCCGCCGTTCACTGGCCCGGATATCGCGGATGCGCTCCAGCATCTCGTCGAAGTAATCGGGCACGGCGGAACCGGCCACCGGCGGGTTCTTCAGCCGCTCATCATCCAGAACAAAGCCCTTTATGATGTACTCCTTTAGGCGCTGAGTGGCCCAGATGCGGAAACGGGTAGCGATCAGGCTTTTTACCCGGTAGCCCACGGAAATAATCATGTCCAGGTTGTAGAAATCCAGCTCCCGCCGAACGTCGCGTTTCCCCTCCCGGCGAACTGTTAAGAATTTCTTAACAGTTGCCTCGGGCGACAATTCGCCCTCCTCATAGATATTTCTGATATGCATGCTGATATTCGGCACCGTCGTCTGGAACAACTCAGCCATCATCTGCTGGGTGAGCCACACAGTCTCGTCCTGGAGCCGCACTTCCAGCTTCACCTGGCCGTCACCGGCCCGATAGACCAGCAATTCGCCCTTCATCTCATGCTCTTCACTATTGCCCGAGGCCTTACTACTGCTCATTGGTCACCTCCCATGTCGAACAGCGAAGCCTGTCGTGGTTTGCCTTTGCCGGACTTTCTCCGGGAGTTTGCTGGTCTATCGTCAGGTTCTTCTTGCTCCAGGGTTGGTGGAGCGGCGGGCAGATTCTTGACCTCCAGGCTGTAGTCGTCATGACCCCACTCGCATTTCTGCAAGACAGCCTTTGGTATCTTCTTGATGGTCAGGTTGGGGAACTGGCTCGGATCGCACCGGAATGCGGAGCAGCAGATCAATAGGCTCCGTTCCGACCCCACTTCGTCAGACAGGCGCGCCAGCATTTGCTTGCTCATGAACTGGGTTGTCACGTAGATGAAATCCGTCTCAGTACTCTTCCCATGAATCCAGTAGATATCCTCGCTGGGAGCGTACCGGAATCCCTCGAGCTTGCACATGGCCTCGGCAAGCATGGCCGCGTTGAACTCCGGGTTGATAATCGGGTTGCCCCATTCGTCTTTCACGATCAGGGACGGCCCCAGCCTGTAGTATCGGAACCCGCCGCCGCCTTTCCAACCCACGGCCTTGGTGATGCCGCCCGGATCTTCGCCGTCGATAACCTTTCGCAGACGCGGGATGCAGTGCGTATGGCAATGCTCGCCCAGCTCGATCCCTATCCATCTGCGGCCCATCTTGTGCGCCACCGCGGCGGTGGTGCCGGAGCCGAGGAAAGAGTCGAGGACGAGGTCGCCGGGGTTGGTAGCGAGGATTAAAATACGTTCAAGTAAACGCTCTGGTTTTGGGGTGGTGAACACATCTTCACTATTGAATGCTTTTACTTCCTTTTTTGCGTCTTGATTGTGCCCGACCTCGCTGTGCAGCCAAATTGTCATCGATGTAACACCTTCCTTTACTTCGCTTAAAAACTTCTTTAGCCGAGGGACACCATCACCATTCTTTCCAAACCATATTCGATTGTCCGCAATCAGTTCTTGCAGCCTTTCTTTCGAAACTGACCAGCACCTGCTCTCAGATGGTTTGATAGTCTTGCCCGAAGGAGTTGTTATTGGATAATCTGTGGCTGGCGAATATGTTTTGACAGATAAATCGCTGGACATCCAAACGCCACGCGGGTCGTTGTCGGGGTTTTTGTATCTAGTTTCCATCCATAAATGGCTCTTTTTGTCCTCGGCTCGCTCGGACTCCCCATCCTTCGGATGGGTCCCCGGTTTGTCCGCGCTGCGCTTGGACTCCCCATCCTTCGGATGGGTCCCCGGTTTGTCCGCGCTGCGCTCGGACTCCCCATCCTTCGGATGGGTCCCCGGTTTGTCCGCGCTGCGCTCGGACTCCCCATCCTTCGGATGGGTCCCCGGTTTCGCGAGCCTTGCATCTGAGCATTTTCCACCAGCCTCACAAAATGCCTGTACTCCGACAGCCTCCTGAGCGCCTACCGTCCTATCCATTCCAGTCTGGCCTGTCAAGGGGTTCAAGAATCTTCGCAGCGCCATTCCGGCCCAGGCACCGGGCGAGGCCCGAAATGGCAAGGCAGAGGCAACCCAAAAAAACCGCGCCCGGAAAAAAGGTCCCTGTCAGGTCCACGAGGGCCCCCATGAAGAGCGGACCCGTGAAGCCCCCGATCTCGGCCACGCAGAAAAACATGCCGCCCGCAGCCCCCAGGTGCCTGGAATCCACGCCTGCAGCATCCATCAACAGGAGAATCGCCAGCGGAAAAAACGGGGCGCTCAGGAGGCCCAAGGTGACAAGCAGGAAAACGAGCACTCCTCCTTTTGCGAGCATCACTCCCACCACGTTTGCCGCCGCGAGGATCCCGAAGATCGAGGACGGCAAAAGGGGGACATCCATGTTTTCATAACTTTCTTCCCAGGCGGGCGAGGGGAGGGGACATTCCACGACCTGGCCCTACAACAAACCCCGGTCTCTGAGGATGTCCCGGTTTCGCTTCATCACCGGCTCCCAATCCACCCGGGGGCTCATCACGTGGCTGTGCATGTGGGTGGCGAGGCCCGGGATGGGTGAGAGGCACAGGCCCTTTTTCCAGAACACCAGCCCTGCATAAAGCCTCCGGCTCAGGCGCCCGTCTTTGGCGCCCTCGGCACATTCAAGAAGATGCTTCTCGTAGCGCCTGATGCTCTTGCCCTGGGTAAGAAACGTGAAGGTCGTGTTGGACACCTGTCTCCAGTGGCGCGAAGGAGCCATAAAGATGAGAGAGGGCTTTCGCTTCTTCGGCATGTACCGGTCCGGGTAATCGGGAGGGTGGATAAAGAGAGGGCGTTCGGCAAGGCCCCGGGTGGCCCACCGCGCCCAGCGGTCTTTGGGCTCATGGGCCAGGATCTTGTGCCTTTGCCTGATCAGTTCGTCGATGCACTGGAAGGCATCTTCGGTATGGAGGTAGTCGTCCTCGCAAAAATAGATCCAGTCTTCTTCACCGGCCTCCAGGGCCTTGAGGACGCTCTGTCGGATCGATTCGCTGTTTCCCATCTCACCGTTGGAAATCTCCACAGGGAAGCGCCCGAAAAACTCGAGCATCTCCTCCGACAGACGGTCCCCCAGGATGTGAATCCTGAAATCCAGGCCTTCCAGGGCGCGGTAAAGGCTCAGGAAGCAGACCTTGATCACTTCCTGCTTGGTGAGGCCGAATGGACGTTCAGTCTTGTGCACGGAAAAGACAGCGTCGCAGGTCCGAAAAATCACGTCGTAGCGAGGGATCATCATCTGCTCACTTTCCGGCTTCCAGGGGGGTCGGCCGGGTCCCGTAAATGCCCGGCCTTTCGTGGCCTCAGCGCTCCCGATTCGACAAGGGCCTCCAGGACTTCTTCCACGCCGATTTGAGCCATGGCGGCCTTGCGGATCACCTTTTGGTTGGGCCTTTTAGGATAAGGGCCTGTCCGTGAAACGGGCGTGGGTCCGAACAGGGCGATCAGGCTTACGCCCATTGCGCAGGCGATGTGGAGCGAGCCGGTGTCAGGAGTGATGAAGACGTCCAGGGTGCGAATCAGGGCCGCCAGATCCAGGACGGAGGTTCGACCGATCAGATCCACGGCCCTTGCGCCCCTGGCCCGGAACGCTTTTCCCAGGCGCCTTTCGTTTCGGGATCCTGTGAGCACGAAACGAACCCGGGGGTCCAGGTCCCTTGCCATGCGTTCCAATTCCACGAACCGCTCCAGGGGCCACACTTTTTCATGCACCAAAGACTTCCAGAACAGCCTTCCTCGTTTGGCGATGCCGTGGCAGCCCAGATGGCACCCCACCAGGATGTCTTGATCGGGGGACGCGCCCTGGGATTCGAGGAGGGCCCCGATCCGGGAATAATGCTCCTGCCGGGGGTAGAGGGCATAAGGGAAACCCTCCCGGGGCGCGGGCTGGCCCACCACCTGTTCCACCAGGGCAAGAGCCTGTCTCGCAGCATGCTGTGCCGGGTCCACTGGATGCGGTCCCAGGACCTCTACTCCCAACTCCCGGTAGCAGGCCACGGCCGGTTTGCTCGTGTGAAGATTCAGGCCCACATCATAGTGCCCTGCCCGGCGCCTGAGTTCAGGGTCTTCCGGCGTCAGGTAGAGCCGATCAATGTCAGGGTTGTGCCGCAGGACCTGGGCCGCCAGATCCGAGAGGCAGACCACGTCCAGCTCCACCTCGGGCCTGTATAGCTTCAGAAACCGAATGGCGGGGGTGCACATAATGGTATCCCCGAGCCTGGCCGGCGAAACCGTCACGATTTTCTTGTAAGGAAATGACATCCGGATCCTTCCCGCACCTCCCCCGGCCCGGAAGCCTCCAACGTCTCACGGAAGAGGGCCTCGACGCCGGGCATCTCTTCCCAGTTGGCCATGAAACGCAGCATGTCCCGGCGGTGAAATTTTTCGAAGCGCCGCATGCTGTGCCTCTTTCTCATGGCGTCCAGGTCAACGACCACCGGCCCCGAATCCGTCACGATGAAGTTCGTAGCCTTGGTGTCCCCGTGCGTGATTCGACAAACGGCCAGGGAATGCAGGAGTTCCACCAGGCTCCGGGCCACGGATTCGCGGTCCGCCCGCTCCTCGCCAGAGAAAAAAACCAGAGCGTTGGGCCCTTCCGCGTGTTCACTGACGAAATAGGCCGTGCCCCTCAAAGGCCCGAAGCGCCGCTCCACCACGGCCACCGGCCTTGGGGTGGGAATCCCCAGCATCTCCAGCCGGTGGGCGTTTCGCCATGAATGGCTGGCCCGCGTACGCCGAAACGCCCGGCGAACTCCGTGCCAAGACCCCTTGATGTTGTACCTTTTCACCACCACCGTTCGCCCCTCCACGACCATGCGATACACGGTGGTGGTGCGCCCTGCTTTGACGATTTCGGCGCCCTCGGGGATGGTCCCCGGGCCGGTCCTGGCCAAAAGAGCTGCCGCCTCCTCACTGAAAAGCTCCCGGTCCCAGAGGGCGCGCCAGCGAAGATTCCGCCTTGAAGCGATCCGGGTGGAATCCCGGTAGATCTTTCGGAGGAACTTTCGAAGACGCACCTCCCTGTGCCGCGCCACCCGGGCCTCCAATGCCCCGGGGTCCAACTCCTTGTCCCCCGAAACACTCCCGTAAGCCCCCAGAAGACCCGGTACCCGGCCCATGAAGGCCAGAGGGAGCTGTGCCAGGAACCGGGCCAGGTCCTCCAGAGCCCTTGCCGCACCCAAAGGCCTTCCGCAATCGGTCACGGCGGCGCAATCCGCAGCCAGCACCTGCCCCTCCCGCACGAGGAAGTTTCCCAGGTGGAGATCCTCCTGGACCAGCCCTGCCCGGTGTAACCGGCCCAGCAGTGCCAGGGCGGCCTTCAATGCCCCGTCCACCCCCGGCGCGTCCGGCCCTTGGGCAAGGACGGCTTCGAGGGATTGGGCCCCTTCCAGATACGCGAACAGGAGAAGCCCGATGTGCCCCCCGGTTTCTCCGTCGTAGAGGAGCGGGGATGTGGGAATCCGGTGGCGTGAGAGCGCCGCATATCCTTCCAGTTCGCGCCGCAGGTGCCGTCTCCGCCCGGAATCGGCGTAGAAGAGCTTGGCGAGGACCCGCTCTCCTTCCCATTCCGCTTCCAGGACCGCACGTTTGCCGGGGATCACGCGAAGGACGCTTTGGCACCGCACGGCCCCCCTGTCGCCTTTCAGAGGCAACGTAAAGGGGACCCGGATCCTTCGGCCCGCTCGGGCCAGGGACTTTGCGTCGGGTGTAATCATCGCATCCCCGGTGCCACGGGAGGCCTCCTTCCATGGATTTTCTTATAAAGCGCCAGGGCCTTTTTCTCCACCCGCCGCCAGAACACACCGTTTTCCGCAAAACACTTCTGCAACGGCCTTGCTTCGTAGGCCCGTACGAACCGCAGGAGGTCATGCCGGGTGAGCCCTGCCTCCATGGCGGAGAAATAGAGCCCCGCCACGTCCTTGACCCGCCATCTCGTGGGCACTGTCTTGCGGATCTGGACACGGTGAAGGTCGATGAGATAAAGGGGGAGGCCGCCGCCCGGCTCCCGCCCTTCCCTGACGAGGAAGTGGCAGAGATAAAAATCCCGGTGGTTCATGCCGTTTTCGTGGAGCGTGCGGGCGATCCCCGCAACACCCAGGATCAGATCCCGCTTGAGCCGGGGGGCGGGCGGGCGTTGGGGCCAATCCCTGCATAGATCCTCAAGGCTCACGGCCCCCTGAATCTCCCGGGTGATCACAAAGGATTGGAGTCTCGCCGGATCAAGGCCCCGCATTCCGTAGGCCACCAGGGGCGTGGTGGGAATGCCCACCGTCTCGAAGCGCCTTATGGCCCGCCACTCGTTTCGGGCGCTCAGGACGGGGAGGCGTGCGGCCAAAAGATTCTTGAAAATCTCCCGCCAGCCCACGCCCTCATGGATCTTGGCGAAGTAGGCCCTGCCCTGCTGCGTGAACCGCAGGGTCCTGCGGCCCTTTTGGGTCCGGTACACCCGGCCTTGCAGGGAAAAAACCTTTTGAAAAAGATCGCGCCCTTCCCAGCCCAAATCTGATGTCGAGACCATCACGACTCGTTCCCGGGGTCTGCGTTTGTTATTCCCGGCCCGTCTCACGGCTCCTCCTCCTTGCCGTCCCCGGGCCCGCTTTTTTGGGAGGCCACCTCTTCGATCACGTCCGCAGCCCTTTCATGAAGGCCTGTGACATCCGTGGAGGCCACGTAGGCCGTGCCGCGCTCTCCCCACGCCTCGGTTCCCAGCGCCTCCAGCATTTGCGCCAGCATTTCGTTCAAACGATCCTGCCGGAAAGGGTCGGGTATCAAAAGGCCCGCCCCCGCCCTTTCGACGTGTTCTGCGTATCCACACACTTCCGTCACGAGCACGGGAAGTCCCGCGGCCATGGCCTCGATCAGGACCATGCCCGCCGTCTCCTGCCGCGCCGGGTGCAGGAGGAGATCTGCGGCCTTCAGGAAACGGGGCACATCGTCCCGGCCCCCGAAGAACCTCACCTGGTCCCCCAGACCCCGTCTTCGGGCCCACCGCTCCAGCGGAGCCGCCTTTCCCCTGCCCACCACAAAGAGCAGGGTCCTCGCCCGGAGAAATCCCGGCAGGGCATCCAAGGCCCTGAGGGCCCGGTCCACGCCTTTTGTCCTGAACCCTGAGCCCACCATCAGCACCAGGAGACGATCGTCTCCCACGCCCAGGGCAACCCTGGCCTCGGCACGCTCCGGGGCCGAGGCGATCCGCTGAAGTTCAATCCCCGGCGGTAGTAGGTGGAATCGGCTTTCATGGGTCCCGTAATAGGACATGTAGAAGGCCTTTTCCCTTTCCGACAAAAGGAGGATGCGGGCGCGCGACCGTGGCCCGAACACCGCCCCTTCCAGGCGAAGAAATGTCCTGTATCGCGGGGTGAGGCGGTACCATAGTCTCCTTGAATCCGCCCGGGCCGCAAAGCTCGTGTCCCCGGCAAAGTAGACGTCCAGGCCCGCCGTCTTGTTGAAACCCACCACGGCATCGTAACGTTTCCGTGACACTGCGGCTTGAAGCGCCCTTGAAAAATTCGCCATCATCCGGTGGTTGGAAAGACCCCGGCGAGGCAGGATCTCCAGTTTTGCCCCCCGGGGCGCTTCCCCTTCCCAGGCCGCCGCATAAACATCCACCAGGTGACCCCGGGCCGCGCAGATCTCCACCATGCGAAAGAAGTCGCGCTGGAGGCCGCCGTGGGGGAAATATCGGAACAGGCAGAAGGCTAGTTTCATGTCACCGCCCGGGGAGGGGGATGGAAAGGCCCACGGGACCCCTCGGGGCCGGCGGGCACGGGAGGGGGGCCACGGGCCGCTTTTTCACGTTTCAAACACATTCATGGTTTGAGGTCAAGGAAAACCAGGAAAGGCGAGGCCGTCCGAAGAAAAACCGTCATCGATGGAGGCGCGCAAGGATCCCCAGGTCCACCCCGTCGGAATCACCATCCCCGTCGAGATCTCCCTCACAGGGGGAGTCTTCCGGGCAGGCAAAGAGGCCGAAGGTGTAGGGGAATCCCAGGGTGAGGGCGGAAAGGGCGTTGATCCTTCCGGAGACGCGGTTGTAGCCTTCAAGGACGAGGAGGACGTCCGCCGCTGACAGGATCCGGTCGGCCACCTCGCCCGCCGTCCACGACGGGAACCGGGAAAACAGGAGTGCAGCCAGTCCGGAGACGTGGGGAGTGGCCATGGAGGTCCCGCTCTTTGTGCAATAGACGCCTCCCACGCAGGTGCTCAGGATGCCGACCCCGGGTGCAGAGACATCCACCCAGAGACCAAAGCTGCTGGTGGAGGCCTTCTGATCCCCACTGTCCGTGGAGCCCACGGCCAGGACGGCATCCCTTTCAATGGCTGCGGGGTAAAAAGGGTCCGGGCTGCCTCCGTTTCCCCTCTCGACCTGTTCCAGATACATGGCCCACTGCGCGAATCCATGCGCCCGCTAAATGCCTTAGACGGGCTGATGCTGCCTGATCTTGCACGATCCGTTCATTCGGGGCCATGGGGCTACTCGCTCGGCCCGGGGTCCCTTGCACGGGCCACGCCCCCGGGAAAACCGATCTCCCCGGGCGTGTTCTTCGGGGCAATCTATTGAAATTCCTGCAAAAAACAGGCCGAAACATGCCTCTGGAGGCCATCTGGCCTAACGCCTTAATATTCATTCAAAATTTACTTCTCGCCGGACATGTCCCCCCAGGAAACAACTCAAAAAATGGGCAATCTTTTGCCAACTTGTAGAAAAAGATTACACACTGGGGGAAATTGTCGGTCTCTTCCGCCGGGGGCACGTCTCCTTTGGGAAATCGGGTTGAATGTGGAGGTGATATCGGTTACTAAATGGAAGCCTGTCCGGCTCTACTCCTTTGTCCGGAGCGACTGGAAATGCGGCTAGGATACACGGCTGGTCCAGGGTTTGCGCACTTCCGGAAATTGCGCCGGAACGATGTCCGAACCCTGGAAAAAGACGCATGGGAAATGCAGCGGGCCGGGAGGAGTCGCGGGAAGCCTATGCACAGAGACCCCCGGGAACAGATCAAGATTAGAAGGAGCGCATCTCCGTCCTTGAATTCGGACGCTTCATTATCCTCAGCGAACGCGTGTAAGTCAACGGTGTCCCGATGAACGTAAAGATCCTCTCCTTCGGCTTCAAGAACGGGATACCCCCGGAAGCCGACCTGGTGTTGGACGTGCGCTTCATGCCCAACCCCTACTATGAGCCCCAGCTCCGACCCCTGGACGGGCGGGACCCGGCGGTTTCGGCCTTTGTCCTCGACCGGCCCGAGGCTCGGGCGTTCCTTGACCAAACCCTTGGTTACCTTGGGTTTTTGGTGCCATGGCACGAATCGGGGGGCCGCTTACAACTCACCGTGGCCCTGGGGTGCACGGGCGGCAGGCACCGCTCCGTGGCCGTGGCCGAAGCCCTGCACCGGAGGCTTCTGGGTGAGGGTTGGAAGGCGCACCTGTCCCACCGGGACCTCTCATGAAAGGATCGGAACCCATGGCGGAAAACGGCTTGGTGAAACAATTGATCTCCCGGGGCGTCACGATCCCATGCCCCCAAAGCGTACAAATCGGCCCCGAAGTGCTGCCCGAACGCATATCGGGCCAGGGCGTTACGATTCATGGGGGTTGTCGGCTTTTCGGGGAAAAGACCCTCATCCTGCCGGGCGCGGAACTGGGTGCCGAGGCCCCCGTCACGGTGAAAAACTGCTGGGTGGGACCCGACGTCAAACTGCAAGGGGGATACTTTGAAGGCTCCTGTTTCCTCCAGGGTGCCTCCATGAGCTCGGGCGCTCAGGTCAGGTCAGGGTGTCTCCTGGAGGAAGGGGCCAGGGGGGGCCACACAGTGGGCCTCAAACAGACGATCCTGCTGCCCTTCGTGACCCTGGGAAGCCTCGTAAACTTCTGCGACTGCCTCATGGCCGGGGGCACGGATGAAAAGAATCACAGCGAAGTGGGAAGCTCGTATATCCATTTCAATTACACCCCAAACCAGGACAAGGCCACCCCTTCCCTGATCGGTGACGTGCCCCGGGGGGTGATGATGAACCAGCGACCCATCTTCCTAGGGGGCCAGGGCGGCCTCGTGGGACCGGTCCGGATCACTTACGGGGTGGTGGTGGCTGCCGGGGCCATTGTTCGAAAAGACCTGCTCAAGGAAAACACCCTCCTCCTGGGGTCCCCGGCCATCGCCAGGACTCTCCACTTCAGGCCGGGAATCTTTTCCAACCTCAAGCGCATAGTGACTCTGAACACGATTTACATGGCCCAACTGGTGGCCCTCAGGCGTTGGTACGTGGAGGTCCGCTCCCGTTTCATGGACCGGGACCCCATGGACAAGGCGCTTTTTCAGGGCGCCCTGGAAACGCTGGACCTGGCATTGAACGAGAGACTCCGGCGCCTCGGGCAGGTGGCGGAAAGGCTCGGGGAACGCGATGCAGAGGAAGAAGGCGGCCCGGGACCCAAGGCCCAAGAGTTTCACAAACGGTGGGGTGAAATGGATGCGGCCATTCGGGGGGCCTTGGATTTCGCGGGAAACCCGGCCCTGCGCGAATCTTTCCTGGAATGCCTGGAACGAAGGACCTCGGAAGCGGAATCGGACTACCTGGGAGTGATCAGGGGTCTGACCCCGGAGGATCAGGGCCTTGGAACCCGGTGGCTTCAGGGCGTGGTGGACGAGACCTGCAAGCGGGCCTGGGCCGTGGTCCCGGGGCTTGGGATTGGGGGGGCATGACGGTGGCAAGGCTTTTCGGCACGGACGGCATCCGGGGGATCGCGGGACGGGAACCCATAACGCCGGAGACTGGTCTCAGGCTGGGACGGGCACTGGCCAGGTTTCTGGACCGCAGGAACCTGAACAAGGAGGTGGTGGTGGGGCAGGACACCAGGGCCTCGGGCGACATGCTGGCCCACGCCGTGGCCTCGGGCGTGGCCTCAGGGGGTGGAAACGCGCTCATGGCGGGGGTCATCCCCACGCCCGGAGTGGCTTTTCTTGCAAGGGATCGAAAAGCCGGGGCCGGGGTGGTAATCTCCGCCTCCCATAATCCCCACGAGTATAACGGGTTCAAGCTTTTCAGCGGCCAGGGGTTCAAACTTTCAGAGCCCGAAGAATCAGAGATGGAAGACCTTATCCTTTCGCCGGAAAGCGAAATGTCCGCGGAACTCCCCGGTTCGATTCTGAACCTGCCCGACACGCAGGACCGCTACGTGGCCTTCCTGAAACAGCAGGTCTCGCCCCTGAACCTTCACGGCATGAGCGTTGTTCTCGACTGCGCAAACGGCGCGGCCCATAAGGCCGCCCCTACCCTCTTCGCCTCCCTGGGCGCCCGTACGGAGGTACTTTTCGCGGACCCGGACGGCCGAAACATAAACGCTGGGTGCGGAAGTCAACACACCGAGGCCCTGGCCCGCAAGGTGGTGAAGGGACGAGCCGAGCTGGGCCTTGCCTTCGACGGGGACGCCGACCGGCTAACGGCCGTGGATGAGAAAGGCAACACCCTGACCGGTGACCAGGTCCTCGTGATCTGCGCCAGGATGCTGAAGGAAAAACAGGCCCTTTCAGGGAACCTCGTGGTGAGCACGGTCATGAGCAACGTGGGGCTCAAGTCGGCCCTTGGAGAGGCGGGGATCGCGTGGGAGGCCACGGGCGTGGGGGACCGCCTGGTTGTTGAGGCCATGCGCGCCCGGGGGGCCTCCCTGGGGGGCGAGGAGTCGGGGCACATCGTGTTCCTGGACCACCACACCACCGGCGACGGACTCCTCTCGGCCCTCATGGTAGTCAAAGCACTGAAGCACTTCGGAAGACCGCTTTCGGTGCTTGCCGATTTCATGCGGGTATTCCCCCAGGTCCTCCTGAACGTTCCGGTACGAGAGAAACCTGAAATATCCAAGGTGCGCGGGATTTCCGAGGCCGTAGAGGCCGCGGAAAAGGCCCTGGGAGATCGCGGCCGGGTACTGGTGCGCTACTCGGGCACCGAGCCCCTCTGCCGCATCATGGTGGAAGGGGAAAACGCCGAGGAAATCAAAGGTCACGCAGCGGACATCGCCCATGCAGTGAAGGAGGCCATAGGGAACCCATGACACTTTATGACGCCACACTTCCCATGCGCGAGGGCATGATCACCTTTCCGGGTGATCCGCCCTTTCGGATCGAAACCTTTTTCGAGACCCGCAAGGGGGATCCCTTCAACCTGGCCCTGCTTCACATGGGCACCCATCTGGGAACCCACGTGGACCCCCCTGCGCACTACCTGGAGGGCGGCGCCACGGTGGACCAGGTCCCTCTGGATGTCCTGGTGGGCCCCGGTGTGCTCCTGGACCTCCGGGGACAAAGCAGCATCAACCGCAAGACACTGGAAAATGCCCCCATTGGGGACGCCCGGCGCGTTTTGTTCAGGACGGACAACGAAACCTTGCTCGGGGCCCCTCGCTTTCGCGAGGATTTCACGGCGCTTACCGAGGACGGGGCCCGCTACCTGGTGAAGCGGGGTGTACGGCTTGTGGGAATCGACTACCTGTCCATCGAGCAATACATGAACCCGGGGGCGCCCGTCCATCGAACACTACTTGGGGCGGGGGTCCTGGTGGTGGAAGGTCTCCACCTGCGGGGAATACCGCCTGGGGCCTACGAGATTTTCTGCCTGCCCCTGCGCATCGAGGGTGCCGACGGGGCGCCGGCCCGGGTCATCCTGCGAGGGTAGGCGGAACCGGGGGGAGTAGAATCGGAGGTCTCAGGCTCCACGCGAGGAGATTCTTCCCCCCGGGTTTCTTGTCTTTCCCGCGCCAGCTCTTTCTGTTATCCTGGTCTGAGAAAAATCCAGTCGCCCGGGGCCGACCCCGGGTTGCCCCGTTTTCAAAGATGGCCCGGGCGCGCATATCGGGGTGGCGGAAATGCTGGGACCGATCTCCCTTTTTCGCGTCTTTCGTCGCACGGGTCACAACTTTCTTCAGGACGAAGGATTCACCGTTGCATCGTCCATCGCCTTTTTCTTCCTCCTTTCCTTCGTCCCTTTCTCTTCCCTCTGCCTCCTCGTGTTCTCGACCATTCAGAAGACATTCTTCGCCGATTCCATATGGGGCGCCGAGGCGGTGCGGATGCTGGCCGAACAGGTCTCCCAGGCCTTTCCCTTTGTCTCGGAACGCTGGCTCAAGGCCCATGTCCTGAGGCCTCCCACGGGTTCGTTCCAGGTGATCAACCTCCTGCTCCTGCCCATCGTGAGCGGTTTCATCTTTCAGACACTGGAAAACGCCTACCGGAAGATCTTTCACCTCAAGCCGCGGCACCTCCTCTTCGGCCAAGCGGTTTATGCCCTGGGCAGCATCTTCCTCGTGGCCTTTCTCTTCGTGATCAACTTCGTCTGGATCATCCTGTCCACCGCGGCCCTCCAGGCCGGAAAGGCCCTGGGGCCTCACACCTACCTCGGGATGATTTACGAAACGCTGCGCCAGTGCATTACCCCCGCCCGCGTGGAAGGGGTCAGCCTGCTGGTCCTGGTGGCCTTTCACCTGGTTTCGGTGAAGATCTTTCTGAATCTCCAGGTCAGACTACGCCACAGGCTATTGTGTGCCCTGGTGTTTGCCGTGGCATGGGGACTGGCACGCGTCGGGTACGGCTGGTACATTACCCATGTGGCCCGCATAAATTTCCTTTACGGCTCCCTGAGCTCCCTGGTGGTGGTGCTCCTGTGGGTCTATTATTCATCCCTCGCCTTGCTGTTCAGCGTGGAGATGCTTTACGTGCTTCACACGAGCAGATGAAAAGGCCTCTCACTCGAATTCTTCCGACTCCTCCGTGGGGAAAAACAGGAACAGTTTTTCCTCCCGGGCTCTCATCGGGTCCTCCTCCAGGAGATACTCCTCCGCCAGGCGGCGAAAAGCGCGGGCCCGGGCCTCCAGTTCCCGAAGTTTGTCTCTGACCCCGGCTTCCCGCAGCAGCGCTTTTACCCGGTGAAAGATCTCCTCGCTTCCATGCAGAAGAGTGCCCTCGTCAAGGATCTTGCAGGCCACCATATGCCTGAAAGTGTCAAAACGTACCTGTTCCCGGACCCGGGCCTCCCGCTTGACTACATAGTCGATCTCCTCGCGGATGTGGGGTGTTACCAGGAGCCGGTATTTTTCCGCATAGATCGCCTCATCCAGGCGACGGACCAGGGATTCGGGGGCGCGGTCATCCACCACCACCACCACATCCATGTCCGACCCGCTCACCAGCTTTCCCGTGCTTCTTTCGGGACGGGGCACGTCGTGGGCCATCTCGAAGACGATGTCCCCGGCAATGATGAAACAGGCATGCTCGCCAACAGACTCCTCGGTGTCCAGACTGCTCGCCAGGGCCGAAACGGTCCGGTACGCCAGGTCCAGTTTGGCCCTGCTGACCTCCCGAATATGCGCGAGAAGGGCCCTGCACCGAGTCTGGAGCCCCTCTTCGTCCCCCCGGAGACCGGCCACCGTGTAGGTCAGAAATTCCCGCAGGATGGAAGGCGAAAGCCTTCCGTAACCCTCCACGCGCCGATCGAGCCGAAGGTAGCGGGTGCCGATTCGTTGAAGGACCACCCGCCGTGAGCCCCGGCAGGCCCGCCAAAGCACCAGGCCGTCGACCTCGAGACGTGCCAGGAGCTCCGCGCCCGTCATGGGGCCTTGTTCCTCGATCACCCGGATGATTTTCTCTTCCATGGCACGCATACGGCATTGTTATCGGATACGGATTCGGATTCCGCAAATATTCTTTTGCATCCCCCTGAAAAATCCACTTTAATACCAGGGGCAATCCTTTGCCAAGTCCGCCGACTATATATGATCTCCATGCCGGGAGATGGAATTGAGGAGAGCGAGACCCTGAAACATGGGCCGCCGGGGCGAGCGGCCGGGCGAAGAGGGGGCCAAATGAAAATCCGTGATATGGGGGAGTTCCAGTTCATCCGGTCCATTGCCGAAGGCTGTCACTTTTCAACCCAGGACCTGATCCGGGGCATCGGAGACGACTGCGCCGTGATCGGTCCTTACGGTGAGCGGGTCCTCCTCGTGACCACCGATCAACTGCTGGAGGGGGTCCACT
This sequence comes from Deltaproteobacteria bacterium, assembly GCA_019307945.1. Taxonomy (GTDB): domain Bacteria; phylum Desulfobacterota; class DSM-4660; order Desulfatiglandales; family Desulfatiglandaceae; genus B17-G16. The sequence goes on from JAFDIS010000032.1 coordinate 35,001, forward strand.
TCCTGGGCGGCCATGTCCCACACGAACAACTTGGACAAAAGGCGGTTGCGGTCAACCTGAGCGACGTGGCCGCCATGGGGGGAGAGCCCAGGCATCTATTCTTGTCCCTGGCCATTCCGGAAAATTCCCGCGTGGAGGAACTTCACGCCTTTTACCGCGGGGTCAAGGCCATGTGCCGCCACTACGGTGTAAATCTCCTCGGGGGGGACACATCCCGGTCCTTGGGGGGGCTCCTGATCAATGTCACGGTCATCGGTCAGGGCCTTGAGGAGGAAATCCTTTACAGGGACGGGGCAAGGCCCGGCGACCGAATCTACGTGACCGGCACCCTCGGAGATTCCGCAGGAGGCCTTCGGCTCCACACGGGCAGGTGGCAGGCGGAAGAGCCCGAAGCATCGTTCCTCAAGGCTGCTCATCACCGGCCGGTGCCCTTCGTGGAGGCAGGCCGGTTCATCGCCCGATCCAGGGCCGCCACGGCCATGATCGACCTGAGTGACGGGGTCGCCTCGGACCTGGGGCACGTCTGCGAGGCCAGCGGCGTGGGAGCCCGGATCCTCTACGACAACCTTCCCGTGAGCGACGAATTGAGAAAAATAGCCGAGGCCAACGGGGAGGACGCCAAGTCCCTGGCTCTGAGGGGCGGCGAAGACTACCGGCTCCTTTTCACCGTGCCCCTGGAAAGGGCCCAGGACTTCCAGGTCCGCTTCGAACGGGAAGGGCCTTGCGAGATCTTCCTGATCGGCACAGTGACCGAAGAGCCCGGCATCCGCGTGGTCCGGAAAGGGGGAGAGGAAGAACCGCTGAGCGCACGCGGGTTCGACCATTTCGGTTAAAACGGCGCACGGGGGGGGCGTGTAACCGACCGGGGAACCTCCCGCGCCCCGGGGCTCCAAGACCAACCTTCCTAAAAGGCGCTCTTGATTTTTCCTTCCAGTTCCGGACGAAGACCCCTGACCAACGCCATCACTACATCGGTAATTCTCAGCCCCTACACAGGATTCCCCATGCCGTTTGCAGACCGAAAAGCGCTTCGAGTGTCTGGAACTATGCTTTCTTGCCCTTGAGTGCGCCGAGGCCCGCCTCGATTTCCCTGAGAAATTCCGGATCGGATGTGCACCTTTTCAGGACCATCTGCCCGGGACTTCGTCCCTGACGAAGGCTTCCACTCTTTCATCCACCAGCCCCTTGAGCCTGAGGGCCTCATCCATGGTGATCTTCCTAATCCCCAGGTGAAGTCTCAAAAAGTCCTTGAATGCAGGGGGCAAATCCAAACGGTGCGAGTAAGAACGGCCGTCGGCATGGGAGGCAAGCCTCTCACTCAGCACTTTGAGCTTGGTGCAAAGGGTTTCGAACCGCTCCCGAAACCCCGGCCTTTTCAAAGGCCCCGGACCCTCTTTGACACACCCTTCAAGGAGATAGGCATGGGCCCTGGGAGAGAGGGCTGTCCGGAAAAAAGGAAACGCCTCATAAAACGCCCCGGGGCCCCGAGCCTCCCCCCCGCAATGGAATGCCAGCCGGTTCCAGAGCCCCGGCCCCCATCCCAAGAGGCCGAAGACAGGGTTTTTCGCCCTGCTCGAATAGGAAAAGCTGTCAAGCCCTTCTGCAAGGGAAAGGAGCCAGGCCTTTGCGCCTTCATCCAAGAGCTGAAAGGCCCGGGCCTCGGGGCAGGTCTCTCTCCGGCACTTTTGACCGTACTCCACCCGGTGCCTCAAGTCCCGACCCCCGTTCTGTAAGGGGTGGAGGAGGCAGCCCACCCGCCGATATTCAGGGTCCAGGTAACCCAGGGCCCAACAACTGAACCCTGTTATAGGGGCGGGCCCCGTCTCTCCCCGGGCAAAGGCCTTCGTGTTTTCCCGAAGCATCCGCTTCACTATGGCCTCATACAGGATATGCTCGTATCCCGCCGGGCGGATGGGCGGGCAGCAGGCAAAACAGCTCTTTTCGCGGTCGGGCGCGCAAAGGGTTACGCTCATGAAGAAGTATCCCCCGTCCCGGGCCGCAGAGTCAGTGCCTTCCTTCTCATGCGGGCAAGCTCCCGCTTGTCGGTCACCTGGTCCGATTCATCCACTATCTCCCGACCCAGGATCTCCTCCAGGATGTCTTCCAGGGTCACCAGACCGGACAGACCACCATATTCGTCGATCACCACGAAAAGGTGCTGTCGTTTTTCCAGGAACTCTATGAGCACCTGGTTGAGGCGGGCGGTCTCCACGACGAAATTCACCGGCCTGCTCAGCTCCGAGAGCTTGTTTTCGCCCTTTCCCTCTGAAAGGGAAATGAAGAGATCCCGTGTAAGGACCACGCCCACCACGTCCTCCTGGTCCCGGTCGTAGACCGGGAACCGGCTGTGCTCCCAGCGCTCCGTGGCGCGGCTCGCCTCCTTCAGCGTCATATGCTCGCTCAGGGAAAAAATCACGGTACGGGGGGTCATGACGTCCTTGACCGTCTTGTTCTGCAGCGAGAGGATGTTTTCAATGACCCGTTCCTGGAAAAACTTGATGCTCCCGCTTCGAAAGCTCAAACGCGCCATGACCCGGAGCTCTTCGGCTGTCACCGGGTCTGAGGTCCGGCCCGGGGCCACGAGGCGCGTGACCTGAGCCGTCAGCCACGCCACGGGACGCATGACCCAGACCAGTCCCTGGAGGGGATAGGCCACGAAGGGGACCAGGGCCTTGCTGTAGGCCACCCCGGCCGTCTTGGGGATGATTTCCGAAAACAGGAGGATCGCCAGGGTGAACGCGGCTGAAAAGTAGGGCAGCCAGTTCCCGCCGAACACCTCGCCCGCCGCGGCCCCCGCCACCGCCGCCCCGGCCGTGTTGGCGATGGTATTGAGCGAAAGTATGGCAGCAATGGGCTTTTCCACGTCTTCCCGCAGTTTCTTGAAGATCTTTGCAGCCGATTTTCCGGCCAGAGCCGCCGATTCGATGCTCCTTCGCGGCACCGAATAGAGCACCGCCTCGAAAAGCGAGCACCCTGCCGAAATCACGATGGCGAAACCCACGGCCAATGCGAGTGTTGTCATGGCTTTTTCAACCTCTCGAGTTCTTCGGGTCGGTTGATGTTCAAAAAGGAGTCCAGGTGCGGATCCAGAAGGCGGATCTCCTCCTCTTCCACGTAGCGGACCGAAACCCGGTCGTAGAGCCTTATGACCTGGTATCGTCTCCGGTCGATGAGGGCCCGAACCGGCTTCAGGCAGGCCCGGGTGTAAAGGGCGTGCAGGGCGTCCATGTATCCCCCGATCCGCGGCACCACGGCGTCGAAATCCCCCCGTGCTTCCACCATGTAGCCGATCAGTTTCGGGTTGAGGCGCGGCATGTCGCAGGCCACGAAGAAACCCGCCTCCCGGTCCAGGACGCTAAGAGCCGTGTAGATCCCTCCAATCGGCCCCAGCCCCGGGATCAGGTCCCGGTGCATGGGCAGGCCCAGGTGGGCATATTCGTTCGGTGTGTTGGTGATCAGGAGAATTTCCGGGAAAAGGGGGCGCAGGACACCGATGACACGTTCGATGAGGGGAACCCCGTGCAGCCGAACGAAGGCCTTGTTCCGGCCGTAGCGTGTGCTCCGGCCGCCTGCCAGGATCACCCCGACAACGTCCCGGTACCGGGGGGCGGCCCTATGATCCGGTGGGGTCGACACGGCGCACATGACTGTAAATGCGGTTTGAATCCTTTGCCATATCTATCAGGGTCACATTGTAGAACTTGGCTGCCTCCACGGCCCTGGAGGTGGGTCGCGACAGGGCCACGAAAACCGGGAAACCGGCCTTCACCGTCTTGAGGATCATCTCCAGACTGGCCCGCCCGCTTGAGAGCAACAACTTGTCCTCCCGGGGGACTCCTTCCAGCAGGGCCGCGCCTATCACCTTGTCGAGGGCGTTGTGCCGGCCCATGTCTTCACTGCGCAGGACCGGGGCGCCGTGCTTGTCGAAGACCACTGCCGCATGAGCACCGCCCGTCCTCTCGTAGAGGGGCTGAAGCCGCGAGAGCTTTTCCGGCAGGGTCAGGATGACCTCCATGGAGAATCTTTGCCTGCTCTTGACCCGGCCCAGGCCCTCGGCCAGGTTGTCGAAGCCGTCCCTGCCGCAAATTCCGCAAGAGGAATAAGAAGATCTTCCCGCCTCCGCCACTCCTCCCAGCCGTTCCGTCCAGCCTGAAATTCTTACGTTCGCTTCCAGGATTTCGTCCCCGCCCGGGCGCGGGCAGGCCTTGAGGTCGAATCGATCCACCTGGGAGACATCCCGCACGAAGCCTTCGGTGAAAAGAAAGCCGAACACCAATTCCCTGATCATCCCGGGCGTACACATGATAAGAATCCGCCTCGTATCGTTGATCACGATCTCCAGGGGGGCCTCCAGGACGAGCACGGTTTCAAGCGGAAGGGTACGTCCTTCCGTGTAAATGAAAGATCGAATTCGATCGTGCATTTTCCGTTTGTTCATGGGTTCGGGTCCCGGCTCTCCCGGTATGGTTTTGCGGCCGCGGTCAGAGGTGGTGGGCTCCGTCAGGGCCCTTATTCCAAGGCCGCCGGGGTGGCGTTCACGCCGGGGATCCGGGGATCTTCCGTATTATCTGTTGACATCACTTTACAAAATTTACAAAATGATAGGTGTAATCATCAGAAATTGCAATTGCCTATCTGTTTCGTAGATATCCCTTTAGCCTTTAACCGGAAAGAGGAGAATCTTGGCACGAGACGATCTCATTCAACTGGAAGGGGTGGTCACCCGGGTCCTGGGCGGTGGAACCATGGAAATCGAATGTGACAACGACATCACCGTGCGGGCGGTCCTGTCGGGCCGCATGAAGAAAAACCGCATCCGGGTCATGGTGGGAGACCGTGTCCAGGTCAGCGTGTCTCCCTATGATACGACCCACGGTCTCATCACCTATCGCCTCTGAGGACCTCTCCCGCCCTTCTCCATCACGCTGGGACAACATGGTCGAAATCCATCCCCGCCTGCGTCGAGACCTGGAATTCATTCCCGTTCTGCAGGGGTCCAATCAGTTCGTCCTGATTCGGGATCCGCTGGGGCTGGTCCCCGAAGGACGGGCGCTTCCCGCGCCGCTTTACTCCCTGGCGATCCTCTTGGATGGTAGTCGCTCCCTCCGGGACGTCCAGATGCTCCTCATGCGCCAACAGGGCGGAACGCTGGTATCTCTGGACCAGGTGGAATCCCTCCTGGGCGAACTGGAATCGGCCTTCATCCTCGACTCAGAGGCCTTCCGCCGCGAGGAGGCGCGTATTATCAGGGAATTTTCCGAACTCTCCGTACGCCCGTGCTCCCATTGTGGTGCAAGCTACCCGAAGGAGCCCTCCGCGCTATCGGATATGCTGTCGGGGATCATGGCGGGCGCGGATTTTTCAGAGGCCGACACCCAGACACCCCTGGCCCTCGTAGCTCCGCACATCGACATCTCGGTCGGTGCCAAGGCCTATGCACGCGCCTATGGCCTGCTCAAGGGGGCAACGCCCTCCCGGGTCCTGATCATGGGGGTGGGCCACCAGATGCGGGATGCACTCTTTTCCCTCACCGAGAAGGACTTCGAGACCCCGCTGGGCACCGTAGTCTGCGATCGGGAGTTGGTCCGGGAGCTCAGAGAGGCAGGAGGCCCCCTAGTGGCGGCCCACGACTTTCATCATCGGGCCGAGCACTCCATCGAGTTTCAGGTGCTTTTTCTCCAACACCTACTGGGGGGCGGTACCTTCCGCATCGTCCCGATCCTTTGCGGTCCGCTTCAGGCCACGCCTACCCCCTACAGCCGGGATGGGTTCCTGGAGCCGGCTCAAGGGTTTCTTTCCGTGCTTCGGGAAGTCCTGCGCAAGGACGGGCCCCGCACCCTGCCGGTGGCCGGGGTGGACTTGTGTCACGTAGGTCCCAAATTCGGTCACGAGGTTGCGGCGCAAAGCCTCGAGGAACACGCCCGGCATCACGACGAAACCCTGCTGGACGCCCTCTGCCGCTTGGACCCGGATGCCTTCTGGGCGGAATCGACCCGGGTGGAGGACCGCTTCAACGTGTGCGGGTTCGGGGCGCTGGCCTGCCTCCTGGAAGTCCTTCCCCCCTGCCGGGGCACACTGCTCCACTACGACATGTGGCACGAGGAAGCAACGCGATCCGCCGTGAGCTTCGCCGCATTGGGCTTTTCCGCGGACAGGAACCAGTCTCTTCCACCCTTCCGGCCGCCCTCGACCACGTCAAGGCCGGGCAAAAACTAATCCCGTTCGCAGAGTTCCACCAGGACCCCATTGGTCTCTTTGGGGTGGATAAAGGCGATCCTGGCCCCGCCCGCCCCTTTCCGCGGGTGCTGATCTATGAGTCGGATTCCTTTTTCCTTCAATTCCTCGAGGGCCTCTTCTATGTTCTCCACCCTGAAAGCGATGTGCTGAATCCCTTCGCCTCGATTTTCGATGAACCGGGCTATAGGCCCGTCGGGCTCTGTTGATTCCAATAGTTCCACCTCACTGTCGGTAATGGGCAGGAATGCCACGCGGACTTTCTGCTCCGCCACCACCTCCTCTTCCTGCTTCGCTATCCCGAGGATGTCCGTGTAGAACTTAGCGGCCTGATTAAGGTCTTTCACGGCAACGCCGATGTGATCGATGTGTTTTACCTTCATGAAATCGCCTCCCATTCTTGGAATGTGCCTGCGTGGAAACGCTGCGCCATGGGCCCGGCTCGAGGTGCCCGTCACCGGTTTACAAGCGCACCTTCCATGCATATATTATTCGTCATGACGCCCATGGACCCCGTCTCCCGGAGGGAAGAAATCCGCCCGCCCGGCACGAGCGAGCCTGGGCGGCACCAGGGTTGGGGCCCTGAAAAATTGAAATTCTATCACAACACGGGATTGGTTGCCAGAAGGTTTGCCCATGGAAAACGGACCCTTTCGTTACGCTCCATACGGCCCGGCGCCCGGCAAGGAACAGTCCGATTTTCAGGAACTGGAGGCCACGGAGCTCTATTGTCCCCAGTGCCGGAGGGCGGTGCCCGTGCGAAAATTCCTGCTGCTCGTTCTGCCCGAGGGGGACAAATACGAGTACCGCTGCCAGGTTTGCGGGGCCAAGGTGGGAGACAAGATGGACAAGACCGGGCAATTCTACGGTCTGCTGAGACGCTGACGGCACCCCGTCACAGGGACTTGATGAACTCTTCGAAACAGACCCGGCCGGTGGCCGCGAACACGCCCTGTTCTTCGCGCCTGACGTCGCCGGCGGCTTCCAACAGCTCCCAGTGGCTCAGGACCTCGTTTACGGCCATGTTCATGCCGGGTCCCTTAAGAAGCCGTTTCTCGAAGTGCGCCCGGGCCGCCTCTTTCGCATCGAGGGGTCCGTTCTTGAGTACGCCTAGCAGGTCCGCGCATCGCTGGAGGTGATGCTCCATGAGTTCCCGAATGCGCGGGCGGAGGACAGAGTGATGCGGACGATCATGCCGTTTCCGTTTTCGTCCCCCGCGCGGATCACTTCCGGGTGTGAGTCAGCCATCTACAAACTCTCCTGTTTTTCAGTCGATTAAGACCCGCAGGATTTCTCCACGACCTTACTCCTCTCCCTTCCTCGCACCAGCAACGCGAGCCTCTCAGGACACCAGCCGATCTAGACTGACCGCCCCACGCGCATACCACCCGGCGATCATACTCAAAATGAGCAGCCCGTGGTCCATGGCGTTCCTGCCGCTCTTGTATCAGCTCGCTCCTGTGGAGTAAAATGGTTTCTCCGTCAGCGACCGCCTAAAGGGCTCCTGCCCGCCCTCATGGACGGGTACGCGAAAGGCTGCGGGATCCCTCCGGGGGACCGCCCCAGGAGCCCGCTTCCGGATTCCTCCGGGATACGGGGGAGCCTCGAAGTTGGACACGACGTTTCCCTTGACTTGGCCCCCGGGGAATGATAGCTTCCTCGCCGAGTTGAATGAACTGTCATTCATTCGACGGTAGCAGTTTTCGGCGGCAAAATCCCTTCACGCAACGCAGGAGGACATTCGCATGGGAATCAACTATTTTCAGAGAGACCCGAGGGACGCCCATTTCCTGCTTTTCGAGCACCTCGATCTGGAGCAAGTCCTGGGCTACGAGGCGTACCGTGACTTCACCCCCGATGACTTCAAGATGATCATCGAAGAGGCCTTGAAGGTGGCAAAAGAGGTCCTCGGTCCGGCCATGCAGGACGGCGACCGGGAAGGTGTCACCTTCGATAACGGGACCGTACGCGTCCCCAAGGTCTTTCACGACTGCTGGAAAATCCTGGCCGAAAACGGATGGATAGGCGTGAGTTCCAACCCCGAATTCGGCGGTCAGGGCCTGCCCAACGTGGTGGGCAGTATCGTGAGCGAGTTTTTCACCGGCGCAAACCTGGCCATGATGGGCTATCCGGGGCTGGCCGTGGGCAACGGCAGGCTCATAGAGAACTTCGGCACGGACGCCGACCGCGCCCTGTTCGTGGAAAAGATGTACACGGGCGTCTGGGGCGGCACCATGTGCCTGACGGAGCCCGACGCAGGCTCGGACGTGGGCTGGCTCCGCACCAAGGCCGTGCCGGATCCTGAATCGGACGATCCCCGGATATACAAGATCGAAGGGGGGAAACGATTCATCACATGCGGGGAGCACGACCTTGCGGAAAACATTATTCATCTCGTCCTGGCCAGGATCGAGGGCTCCCCTCCGGGCACCAAGGGCATCAGCCTCTTCATCGTGCCCAAGATTTGGGTCAACCCGGACGGCTCCCTGGGTGACCCCAACGACGTGGTCTGTACCGGCACCGAGCATAAAATGGGCATCCACGGCTCGGCCACCTGTTCTCTGAGCTTCGGCGAAAACGGCAAGTGCCGCGGGATCCTATTGGGCGAACCAAACTCCGGGATGGCCAAAATGTTCCAGATGATGAACGAGGCGAGACTCAGCACAGGCCTCATGGGACTGTCCCTTGCGGCCAGCGCCTATGACACGGCCCGCCAGTATGCCAAGGAGCGCGTCCAGGGACCCGCTTTCACCAAGATCAAAGGTGACCGGGTTCCCATCATCCAGCACGAGGACGTCCGCCGCATGCTCATGAACATGAAGGCCGGTACCGAGGCCATGCGGGCACTGATAGGCAAGGTAGGCCTGCTGATCGACATCTCCGAACACGACCCGGACCTTGAGGAGAGAAAGCGGGCACACAGCCTCGTGGACCTTTTCACACCTCTGGTCAAGGCCTATTGTTCGGATTTTGGGTTCCTACTTATCCGCGACGCCATCCAGGTACTGGGCGGCGTGGGTTTCTGCAGTGAATTTCCCGTGGAGCAGTACATGCGGGATGCCAAGATCAATTCCATCTGGGAGGGGACGAACTACATCCAGGCCCTGGACCTCGTGGGCCGGAAACTCCCCATGGCGGGCGGCAAGGTGTTCCAAGGGTGGCTGGAGGAAGTCATGGCCTTCACCGCCGCGAACCGTGAAGATCCGGAGTTCGCCCGTGACTTCAAGATCCTCTACCAGGCGGCCCAGGTGGTGGCGGAATTCGCCATGACCTACACCGAGTACATCAAGGGCGAGAAGGTTCGACTGATCCCGCTCACTGCCACGAGGTTCCTGGAATGCTTTGCCGAGTCCCTCATGGCCCAGCTCATCCTGGAGCAGGGACTCATCGCCCGGGACAAGCTCAAGGACACGGACCCGGAATCGGCCGACGGCATCTTCTATCGCGGCAAAACGGCCTCGGCCAAATACTTCTGCCGGAACATCCTGGTGAATGTGTTCGCCCGGCACCGGGCCTTCAAGGAGGAGGATACGTCGGCCCTGGAGGTGCCCGAAGCAGCGTTTTAGGAGGCACACATTCCTTTAATTTTTGAGGCCACCGTACCCCGTTCCCGGGGGCGCGGTGGCCTTTCCCGTTGAAAGCCCTCCCGACCTCCGGTACACTTGGGATCATCCCAAGGGCCCTGCCGGGGCCTGCCAAGGAGCAACCCTTGAAGCTGGCATACGTCTACCCCCCGCTCTTCAAACCCTTCTATCCCATGGCCACGCGGATCTTCACCGAGAATCTACTGCGTAATCCGCGCATCGAGCCCGTCTTCAGCCGAATACCGGCCGCCACCATCGGATCCCGGGTCCCGGAGGAACTATACGATCGCATCATGGCCCGGGGCCGAAGGGTGTTTCATCCCAATGCCGTGGCCTTCCTGGAGCAGAAATACATCGTCAACAGCCTGTTTTACGTGTTCATGGCTCACGGGGTCCTGGACGCCCATCTTGGGTTCGACTTTGACGCGGAGTACGTCCTTGCGACCTGCATCAATTTCTGCGATCTCATCATCGTCCAAAGGCTTGTTGGGGCGGGAAAACGTGTGGTCCTGGGCGGACCCCTGGTCAACATCGGTCTTTCGTCGGAGCTCATCCGCGGACTCCTTGGCCTCATGGGGACGGAGCCCCGGGCCCTGGCCGATCGCCTGATAATTGTCCGGGGCAACGTTGACCCGGGAACCGATCTTTACGGCCTCATCCGGGACTGGAAGGACGCAACCATCCAAGAAAACGATTTTTCCGGAGTGTTTGAATGCCGGCGGGACTTTCTCCAGTCCCTTTACGGGGAGCGGCCCGGAAAGATCCCCATTCACCTGGGCTTCAGGAACCGTTGCTGGTACGGCAAGTGCCGCTTCTGCACCTACGCACACCTGCCGGAAGCGGACTTTCTGAAAGGGGTCGAAGACGAGGATGCGGCCCGGGGCATCAGGGAGCTGATGAGGGCCTTTGGATCGGAGCAGATCCGATTCATTGATTCATATTTTCACGCGGGCCTGCGCCGGGTGCGCCGGATCCTCTCTCTGCTGGGGGAGAGCCATATCACGTTGTACACGGGAATCCTCCTGCTCAAAAATCGTGACTACCTCCAATTCCTGAACGAACACGCTCACGTCCTTTTGATCGGGCTGGAATCGGCCTCGGATTACAGCCTCGGGCGCGTCAACAAGGGGTACGAATACAAAGACGTGCTGGAGGCCGTGGAGCGCATCATCGCGCATCTGGACCGTCGCCTGTTCCTGGAAATCTCCATAATCCTTGACCTGCCGGCCCGCAATGCCGCTGACGTTCGCGAAAATTACCGGAGGATCGCGGGCATCCAGGACCGGCTCCTCGAGGCCGGGTTCCGGGTGGGGGTCCACATGAATATCCTGAGCCCCTTTCCCAACATGGACTTGCTGCGACCGGAGGAAGGACTCTACCGCACACCGGGGGACCCCGGGGAGTGGGACCTGTCTTGCGGTAAGAACTTCCTGGTCCACCTCCTGCGCCGGGGCGGCATGGAGCAGGCCTCCCTTCTCCCAGCCCACGATCTCCTCCCCGACCCCCACGCCCTGTGCCGGTCCCCTTACGGGTACCTGGGGTCCGGGGTGCCGGTGGTGCGTTTGGACGAAGAGGGAAAGGTGTTGCCCTCGGACCTCCTCCTGGCCGAAGAGGACGTGATGGCCCGGATCCTGGGGGCCCGGCGAAAAAGGTCTCCCCGTGAGGCTCCAACCGAGGTACAATCCTGTTGACCGGGCAGGGACGGTGGTGGTAGTAGGAGGCTGTCGGAATTCATCCGAATCATTGGGGGAATTGAAGAATGAGGGCCCGCCCGGGCCGGAGGAACAAATTGGATAGACTTTCGAGGAACACGGCAATGAAACACGTCTTTCAAGCAGCCATCGCGGCAACCATGGCCATTACCCTCCTGCTCCTGCCGGGCCAGGCCGCCGGGGCCGGAGAACCCAAAACCGTGGCCATCCTGCCCTTCACCATGAACGCGGACCGGGACCTGGGCTTCCTGCGCGAAGGAATCATGGACATGCTGGCCTCGAGGCTCGCCTGGAAGGACCAGGTCAAGATCATCGAAAAACGCAAGGTCAAGGAGGCCCTCGAGCGGTACAAGGGCCCAATGGACCCTGAAAAAGCGGTGGCCGTGGGAAAGGCCCTGGGCGCACATTACGTTATCCTGGGCAGCCTCACGGTCTTTGGTGAGAGCGTAAGCATGGACGCCAGGATCCTGGACGTGGCCAAGGCCGAGCAGCTCGTCACGGCCTTCAACCAGTCCAAGGGCATGGACGAGGTTATTCCCACGGTGGACCGTTTCGCCCGGGACATCAACGCCAAGATCATGGGCCGCGTGGCACAGGCGCCGGTCTACGCCCGGGGGCCCGCGGCGCAAGGGGGCCGCGGCGGGGCCCTCATCCGGGTCCGCAAGCGCGTGGAGGGGGCGGACAAGGCCTCCCTGATCCAGCGGCTCAAGATGGAGATCATCGGCATGGACGCAGGGGACGTGGACGGGGACGGCCGAAACGAGGTGGTCATCCTGGAAAAGGACGCGGTTCACGTCTACAAGTGGAAGGCCGGGCGCTTTGCCCCCTTCAGGACCCT
>JAFDIS010000033.1 GCA_019307945.1 Deltaproteobacteria bacterium
GGCTCTGCGGACGTGGAGCCCCCCCCGAAGGTGGCCTTTGGACTGCCGAGGGTCCAGCCCTGGTAGCCCACGCCGTAGATGTTGTCCCGGTTGACCCCCATGGCCGTGTACTGCCCGTCCGGCCCCTCGGTGTAAATGTCCTTCCGGTTTGAATAGGCCCATCCTTCCCAGTAGGGCCCCCACGTGTTATCATAATAATTTGCGTAGACAACGCCCCCGCTCGAAAACCCGCCTGAGCCGTCCGACCCGTTCCAGTAGGATTCGGCATCCAGGGACAGGTCGTCAAAACCCGATACCGCCGCCATGGCCGGCAGCCCGGCCAGCAAGAACATTCCCAGCACCAACATCGACAAATACCGCTTCATCATCTCACAACCTCCTCATCTCTTCTGTTTTCTTTTAAGGTTTCATTCGTCTTGTCTCGTCTGTTAACCGCTCCGCTGCAATACGCGGCCCGCAAAAGGTCCATCTTTTTCCTACTCCCTGCTAAAATTTCCACTCTACCCCTGCATAATAGTTCCTCCCCGGCATGGGGTAATAGGTCTCACTGTAGCCGGTGGTGGAATAGACCTCGTCCAGGAGGTTGTTGACCCCCGCAAAGAGCTTCCAGGACCTCACGTTGAAGGAGACCTTGGCGTCCACCACCGAATAATCATCCAGTTCCCTGTAGAGATTATTGAACTCGTCGTTGCCGTCCACGCGGGAACCCACCCATGTGCCTGTCAGGGAGAGCAGGAGCGGCTCCATCGGCCTCCACTCCAAACCCAGCGACCCCTTGTGACGAGGCACCAGGGGGACGCGGGTATTCCGATGTTCAAATCGCGCCCGTGTATAAGAGTAGTTGGCCCACACATAAAGGGTCTCAGCAGGGTAGCATTTGATCTCGGTTTCCACTCCCCGGCGCAGGGTGGTCTCGTCGTAGTTGCGGTTGACGCTCGTGCCGTCGGCCGGGTTTCTTCCGTAGTAGATTTCATCCTCCACGCGCATATGGAAAAACGTGACCGAACCTTCCAAGAGGTCGCTGAAACGCCTCCGAATCCCCGCATCCGCGTGCCGTCCCTTTTGGGGCTTGAGGTCCTCGTCCGCCTGTGCCAGTTCGTCCACGTTGGGGTTTCGAAAGCTCGTGGAAAAATTTCCGAAAAGCGTGGTGCCCTTCCCCCCCTTCCAGGTGAGCCCCAGGTCCAAGGCACTGTGATCCCAGGTATGACGGGTCTTTTCGCGGGTGACCCAGGCCGAGTAGAGCAGGTTGAAGGGCGGAATGGGACTGAAAAAATTCGTATAGCGGTCCCGGCGGAAAGTGACGCGGGAGCGGTCACGGCGGTAGCCGGTGGTCAATGTGAGGTCTGAGGTCAGGGACCATTGCCCTGAAAAGAAATATCCTGCCCGGGTCAGGTCCCCCGCTTTCCGCTCAAAGGCCCGATCTTCACGGATGTAATCCGTCCAGGCCCAGTTCGACCCCCAGTGTAGCTTATGGGTCCTCCCACCGCGCCGGACCTCGAGACGGTAGTCGAGATCCGCCGTTGTGGTGTTTTCGTCGATCTGATCCATTTGATCGTCCTTGGTCAACAGGGGCGTATAACCGATGAGAAAGGGATTGTGCCTGTGACGATAACTCACCCGGGCTTCGAGGCTTCCGAAACGCCCCAGCTCCGCCCGCGCTCCGGAGGTGTATCGGTCGTCACGGGTCTCGCCGAAATCGTAGGGGCTGTCGGAGGCCTTCCGATCCCGCTCCGAGTCCATGGCCTGCTTTGATACGGGCCCGGGAAGTCCGTAGCGGTCCTGGTGCCTCGATACCGAGAGTGAAAAGGAGAGAAATTTCGCTATAGCGTACTCGGCCCTCACGGCGCCGTCCGCCTTGCGCAGGTAGCCGTTGTCGCGATAGCCGTGCGAGGTGTAGTACCCGCTGTTCAAGTGAAGTTTCAGTTTATCGAAAGTCCCGCCGTAGGAGGCCTTGAGATTCCGGGTCCCGTAGCTTCCGACCGACCCGTGAACCAGCCCCGCAGCCCCCCCCTCGCCCTTTTTCGTAATGATCTGGATCACCCCGCCCACCGCGCCGTCGCCGTAGAGCACGCTCCCGGGTCCCCTCAGGATCTCTATGCGCTCGATCTGCTCCAGCGGGATAGAGGAAAAATCGGGGCCTGAAAGGTCCGGCGCATTCCATCTGACCCCGTCCACCAGAACCAGCACGTTGCTCACTGCAGTATCGCCCATGCCCCTGATGTCCACCACGGCCCGCTTGTCATGACCCGTTATGCTTCTCACGGTGATGTTCGCCTCGCGGGCCAGCAAATCCGCCACGTTGTTGCTAGGCGCCTGTTCGATGTCGTAGGCCGTGATCACGGTAACATTTCGGGGGATCCGCTCTATGGGGTCTTGTTCCCGCGTGGCGGTGACCACTATCTCCTGGAGCTCGAATCGCTCAGGTGTCTCCTGAGCGGCAAAGGCGGTGCGGTCCGTGACCACCGAGGTCGCGGCCAGGACAGGCACCAGCATGACCATGAAGGCCAAAGCCCTTTCACCTTTCCAGCTGACCCAGCGCTTCCTCATTTCTGAAACCACATCCCTTTTCGCCTCACCCGCAGGGCAGCGCTCATTGAAAATAAAGGATGAAAAGCACCTCTTCCATGCCCACACGGCCGTCGCCGTTCACATCGGCGCCCGAGTCGGGGTAGTCTTCCCGGAGATTGCCGGGGTATTCTCCCGCCAGGAGCTGAAGCGCGGTTTCCAGGTCCGATTCGTCCACGGTCCCGTTCCCGTCGAGATCTCCTTTGACCGCCTCGGGCGGTCCCTGGTAGCGGACGCCCACCGCATCCAGGTCGAATCCCGCGCTCTGGGTCGTGGGATAGGGGTCATAGATGGGTTTGCCGCCTCCCCAGCCTGGGGGGGGATGATCGTAGCAGGAACCATCGCCCACGATGTCCACGACCCTCACGTACCGGATGCGCTGGAGGTCCACCCGGCCATCCGAGACCTCCGGCTTGTCCGCCAGGAAGGCCAAATCAAAGGGCGTGCCGTACCCTGCCGGGTACTTGCCCGCCAGCCCGAAAATTTCCGTGTAGTCGATGCTCCCGAAACCGTCCACGGGGCTCTGCGTCAAGGAGACATTGTCGAACCGGACGAAAACCACCCCGTCCGTTGACACTTCCACGTAGGCAAGCTCCAGGAACGTGCCGTTGAAGGAATTCTCGAATACCGCGAAATCCCATCCCTCTCCGTCCCTGATTGGCCGATCAAAGGTCAGGGTGATGCGCCCTCCCTCCCCCAGGGAGACGATGTCAAAGGCCGTACCTTCCGCAGGGCCCAGGGCCTTTTCCGGGGTCTTCCATTCCTCCGTGAGGTTGTAGCCCCACGCCACGGGCGTGATCCATCCCGTGGCCCAGGCCACAAGGTCCCCGGAGTCCTTGGAGACCCTGGGGTATTCGCGCAGCCCTCCCCAGGAGTAACTCTCGGTGAAGGGACCTGCCTCTACCCGGGTGAAGAACCCCGCCAGGAGCCAGAGCAAGAGCCCCAAACCCCATAGTGCCGGAACCCGTCGCCGGGGACCCGGCCTAATTTCTCGTCCAAGTTTCATGGGACGCCGTACTCCTCCAGGACAAGCAAAAGGTCCGTCCGATCCACGTCCCCGTCGCCATCCAGGTCGAATCGACAGGGAGGGGACCCCCCGCATCCGGTGGTTCCAAATTCCTCTGAAACCCACGCCAAATCCTCACCGTCGGTGTCGCCGTCCCCGTCCCCGTCGGCAAGACGCCCCAGCGGTTTTTCGTCCTGGTCAGCCGGGTCGGTCCCCCCCAGGTACTCACGCAGGTTGGAAGCTCCGTCTCCGTCCGAGTCCAGGAAGGCGTCACCGGGGCTCGCGGGGTCGAGGCCCCTGTCATGCTCCCACCCGTCCGGCATGCCGTCCCCATCCGTGTCCGTATCGTTCGGGTCCAGATCCAGTGCCGCTTCCAGGGTATCCGGCAGCCCGTCGCCGTCCCGATCCACGGAAACCACCCCTGAATTCACCACCGTGGCCAGGACCGGAAAGGCCGCGACCGGGTCCGCCAGAGGGTCAGCACCCGGATTCACACCATAGAGCATCGGGAGGACTGTGGGAGACAGATAACCCGCTGCGCTGTTGTCTATCCATGAGGCATCGAGTCCCACAGGGTAATCGCCCGTAATTTGTCCACTCGACTCGGCGTCCGTCTTTATGCGAAACCTGAAAACCGCCAGAGTTGAGGCATTCTGTACACCGGCGCTTCTTGATCCGCAAAAGGGCGTGCCTGTCCCGGCCCTCTCTTGTCCCAGGACCCACCGGTCCAGGAGCGGCGCATCGACCACGGAGACCAGTTCCAGGGCGTCGGTATCATAGGTTACTGTGAACGCCACTCCGGCCACGGCCCCCGGGTCATCCACCACAACGGTGATTTCCACCGTTGCGCCGGGTGCTCCCACGGCGGAGCCCACCGAAAGAGTCACGGCCGGACAAGGGGAAGCAATGCCAAGGAATAGGCACGCTGTGGCCAATAGAATGATTGCAAGCCTTGATCTCATCATATTCCGCTCAGGGGTGCTTTTCCGGTCAAGGCGACCCCCTGCCCTCTTCGCCCCCTGATAAAAAAAGCCCCAAACCCGTTTTCCGAGTTTGAGGCTTTCCCGTTTTTAACCCCAATACGCTCAATGCCTCCGGCAGCAAACCACGCGCCCCTTCAGGCTCCTCCCCAGGCAGGTCTTCTGACTCTCGGATCTTCCTACTCGCTGCGCCTTCCCGTTTCAGCTACCCTTCACAGTGGCATTGTACAGCTTTCGTCCCCGATTACAGCGGCGGGCCCGTCCCTGACTTGAACAGGGTTCCCTATTAAGCTCCTTGTGAGCACCTGAAAAGTTAAGGTGTATTATGGGGGAAGTGGATCGGTTCGTCAATAGGAAAACGGAAAGCAGGAGGGATGGGTCGCCGAGGGAGCAAGACATGGGGTGGCCGCGAAGGGTTCAAGGCGCCCGGGGAGCCCGTATCCTCCCCTTGTTCCCCGGCTCCGCGCCGGGCCGGGTGGGCGGTTGGGCCGGGGGGATCCCGCTTGACGAAAGGGCCTTCGTTTCATATGCTCCGCCGACAAGGCATGAAGCATAACAATGTGGGAGGATGGTGTGAAAAGATTTTCCTCGACCAAGTCTGAAAGTTCACCTCACACGCTATTCCAACCGGGGAAATTTCACCTTCCCGGGACCCTCCACCGAATCCGCGTGCTTCGAATGACGAAGCGGCCCCACATGAGGTGGACGCCATGCCGCTGATTACCGAGGACATCCCCATCACGCTTGACCCCGAAGGCCTCCGGAAAAGCCTCCCCTTGGGTCGAAGGGAACACTGGGAAGAACTGCTGCCCCTGGTGGATAAGGCCCAGCGGCTCATTCACCCGCGCGTGACCTTTCGTCCGGCCTACATCGACGAAAAAGAAGAGGGGGCCGTCCGCATCGAAGGTCTTCTTTTCCAAAGCCGGGTGCTTCGCAAGAATCTGGACCAGGTTCAGCGGGTATTCCCATACGTCATTACACTGGGCCCCGAACTGGAAGCCGAAGCCCGGACCTCGGAGGATATCCTAC
Organism: Deltaproteobacteria bacterium; assembly: GCA_019307945.1. GTDB lineage: Bacteria > Desulfobacterota > DSM-4660 > Desulfatiglandales > Desulfatiglandaceae > B17-G16. The sequence goes on from JAFDIS010000033.1 coordinate 5,581, forward strand.
ACAATTATTACCTGGATATCATTGGAAACATGGCCCTGTCCCTGGCCAGGGCCCGGTTCGAGAAGGGTCTTCGAAAGGCCTACCGGCTGGAGGGCGTGTCTTTCATGAGCCCCGGCTCCCTGCAGGACTGGGGCCTCGAGGAGCAGGGCCCCCTCTTCTCCCTTCTGGGGGATGTATACCGGGCCATCGGCGTCCGCCTGACGGAAAGTTTTCTCATGCTTCCCCGAAAATCGCTCTCGGGACTCTATTTCCCCACCGAGATCCCTTTTTACAGTTGTCAACTCTGTCCCAGAAAATCCTGCCCGGGAAGACGCGCCCCCTTCGATCCAGAGGTGGCAAGGGCCTACGACATCCCTCTGGCCGGGACCCCCGAACAAGACACGGAAACATGAGGGAAGACGCCCCACCCCTAAAGGGTTTCTTTTTCGGGCTTGCCTCACCATGCTTCACTATGATAAAAGCGGTCCTACCGGAAGGTGCGAAGAGCGTTACACCGCGCCACTACCTTATTTGCTTTACCCACAAGGAGGATGTCATGAAAGTCGCTATCATTGGAACGGGAGTCATGGGGAGGGGGTGGATCACCCAGTGCGCCATGACGGGCAACGAGGTCCACTGTTACGACTCGAACCCCGAGACGCTGGAGGGCACCGTTGCCTATTGCGGAGGTCTTGCGACAAAAGCTGCGAAGAAATTGCGCATCGACGACCCGGAATACGCCGCCAAGGCCACGGAACGCATTCACGTGCATCAGGACCGGGAGGCCTTCGTGGAGGCGGCCAAGGGGTGCGATGTCTTCCTGGAAGTGATCTTCGAGGACCTGGATCTCAAGTGCAGGGTCCTGGCCGACTACCTGCCCGGGCTTCCGGAAAACGTGATCTTCTGGTCCAACACGTCGAGCCTGGACATCGACGTCATGGGTGAGGCGGGGGGAAGGCCTGACCGGTCCATCGTCACCCACGGCATGAACCCCGTACCGCTCATGCCGGGCGTGGAAGTGGTCCCCGGCGCCAAGACCTCGCCCCAGACCGTCGAATTCACGCGGACCGCCCTCCTGGAAATGCAGAAGGCCCCCTTCCTCGCCCCCAACATCCCCGGCTTCTGGGTGAACCGGCTACTTGTCCCGCAGATGCTCGACGCGGTGAGACTCCTGGAACAAGGCAAGATCCAGGTGGAAGACGGCGACGTGGGGCTCCTGACGAGTCTTGGGCACCCCCAAGGGACCTTCAAGCTTCACGATTTCGTCACCACGCCCACCATGCTGCGGGTGGCATTGGAAATGTACCAGGCCTCCAATGACCCCCGGATGTACCCCCCGCTCATCCTGATGCGGATGGTGCGCAACGGTGAGCATGGGGCGGTGAGCGGGAAGGGATTTTACGACTGGTCCGACCCCCGAAACCCGAAAGCCAGGGACCTTTCCGGGTACGTGGTGGGGGGCGCAGACCACATGATCCGGGCCATCGGGGCCTGATCCGTCGGTCCTTGGGAAGGCCCCCCGCAGGCGGGGCAAACGGTCCGCCCTCTTGCAACGGATTTGCACCCGGGGAGGAGGAAAACGGTGGATCTCTTATCCACTTGTCTGAAGTCTTCCGAATTCCTGGAAACCATCCTGTCCAGCGTGCAACACCCGATCCTCCTGGCAGATGAAGGGGGCCGCATCCTGAACGCTTCGCCGTTATGCGAAGAGGTCTTTGGCGTTCCGGCGCAGGACCTGGTTTCGCAGGAACTGAGCACCCTTTTCACGGAGGAAGACCTGGACGTCCTCTACCCGAACCTCCTGGAGCTGGCGCGACGGGGTGAGCGTTTCGACGGCGAGATCATGCTTCAGGGAAGGGACCGAAACCGCTTCTTCGCCTTTCTCTCCATGCGCGCGTGCGGAAGCCCGTTACACGGGGAGAGAATGATCATCCTGTCCATTCGCGACATCGACACCCAGAAGAGGCTGGAGCAGGAACGGCGGGGAAACCATTACGACGACCTGATCAAGGTGGCCGACGGCATCGCCCACGAATTGAGGAACCCAATCGTGGGCATCGGCGGGTTCGTCAACAGGCTCTATGATGCATGCAAAACCGTCGAAGGCGGCAAGAAATACTACAACTACATCATCACGAACCTGAAAAAAATCGAGGCCCTGGTAAAAAAGGTGGAGTTCTTTGCACATCTGCCCCGACCCTCCTTCGTGGAAACAGACCTGCGGGAACTGGCCGAATCGGCACTAAGCCCCTACGAGGGAGAACTGCGGAGCCACGGGATCCGGGTGGAAAACCGCATGACGGAGACCCACCTTCGCGTGGACCCGGAACTCTTTATTAAGGTCTTTTCCGTGTTCACGGAAAACGCACTGGACGCCATGCCACATGGGGGCTCCATCCGTCTGGACACTGCTCTGCGGGGCGATACATACCGCATCGTGTTCGAGGATACGGGGCATGGGATCCCCTCACAGGACCTGCCCTACATATTCAACCCGTTTTTCAGCACTAAGGCCGACGGCGCCGGGATCGACCTGGCAGTGGTGAAACGCATCGTGGAAACCCACGGCGGAACGATCCAGGTGTCATCTCAGCTCGGTCAGGGGACGCGGTTCGAGATCCATCTGCCCACGGAACGACGCAGGGCCATCCGAGTCACAAGGATCTGACGGCCATCATCCGGGCAGGTCTCTTTACTGTTGGCAGGATTCTTTCTTGACCCGCAAACCCTGTTTCTGATAGGCAGAAATCCAGTATATTCAATCTGATTTTCATGGCATGTCTCTTGACCTTTTTGTGACGCGGCAGCCCGCGGGGGTACGATGCGGCTGGGAGGTGAAAGGTCCCCGGAGCCCCAGGGAGGGTGGGCCTATGCCTTCCCGGTACCTATCCCCTAAAATGAGCGTTTCAAATTTTGATGAGATATCTTCTTCATACGCATCAACCGGATATATAGTGATCTTCGATAATGGATCATCACCAGGGAAAGGTTTCAGAGCGTGTGCGCTGTTTCCTTTTCAAAACATCAAGATTTGAAACACTGCGGGATTTCCGATTTTACAGGACCCGCTGCGTTGCCTGGCTGTGCGTGTCCCGCACGCAGACAGGTGTTCCTCAATTTAGGTATCCGTAAGGAGGATTTTATGAAAGCGTGTAGGCTACTTCTCGTTTGCCTGCTGCTGGCGGCCCCCGCCGGTTGCCTGGTTTCAAAAAATGTGCACACCCAGCTGCTCAGCGAAAAATCAGCTCTTGAGGTGGAAAAACAGCGACTCGAGAGGGAACTTGGGCTGACCCGGAGCAAACTTGATACTTGCGAAAAAGGCCTCACCGATTGTGAGGGGAAACTGGCCGAAGTGCGCAAAGAAAACTCCGAGCAAAAAAACCGCATCCTTGCCCTGGAACGCGAGGCCGTGGATCTGAAAGCCAAGTACATCGACGATATGGAAGTGGCTACGGCCAAGCAGCAGGAGCTTTCCCGAAGCCTTCGGACCCTGGAGGAGCAATCCTCCGAGGAAAGCAAGATTCTCCTGGCCCAACTGGAGGAACTCAGGGAAAAATACGACCGGGATCTCAAGGCCAAGAACGCTCAAGTGGACGCCCTCAAGGCGCGGCATCGCTCCGAGGTTGAAGCGTTGAACAATCGCATGGCCCTCCAGGCCAGGGAGGACCAGGCCACCATCGAAAGGCTGGAAAAAAGGGTGGTGGAACTGGAATCCATCCTGGAAAAACAGAAGGCCGCGGTACAGGATCTTTCTGCACAGGCCGATCAACTCGAACAGAAACTCAAGGAGGAAATCGAAAAAGGAGAAATTCGTCTCAAGAGATACAAGACAAAGATGATCATCAACATCGACAACAGCATCTGCTTCGACTCGGGTTCCGCCATACTCAAGAAGGATGTCAAACACTCCCTTGACAAGATCGCCGAAAGCCTGAGAGATTTCCCGGACAACAACATCCAGATCGAAGGACACACTGATAACGTGCCCATCCATACGGCCCGCTTTCCTTCCAACTGGGAACTCAGCGCGGCCAGGGCCCTTGCCGTACTTCGTTACCTGGAGAACAGAAAAATCCTGGATCCCCAGCGGCTTTCCGCCGTAGGTTACGGACAGTACCATCCCATCGTCCCCAACGTTACGGCCGAAAACCGCAGGCTTAATCGCCGCGTGGACATCGTGATCTTGCCGAAGTGAAAAGGAAGCGAACCCGCCCATGACAGGTGGCATATCATGAACCGCCGCGAGAGACCGTGCGGTCCAGGGTCCAGCGGTGTCCAGCGCATCGTGGTTTTCCAGCAGAGGGGAAGCGGGGAGAATAAGATCCGGGGTCTTTGGAAATACGCACCCGCGGGGATATCACTCGATGTGCAGTCCATAGACGAGCCGCTCCCACCCGTCCTGGACCAGACCGATGGAATTCTTCCGGATGACTGGGACGCCGATCTCGTCCTCGATTACCTGCCACACCCCGACCTTTCCCGAGACTTGATCCTCAGGTGCGTGCAACGGGGGATTGCGGTGGTGGCCTCGGGAAAGAAATTCCAGGTCAAAGGGGCATGGACACCCCCGGTCTGATGCGCCCTGGGGAGGTCGGTCGACCTCGGAATTTACGGTGAAAACTTCGGCTTCCCCGAATTCCATGCAGAGACTGAAGGAAATCTGATCACCAAGGTGCGGGTCCTTAGGGGAGCGCCTTGCGGGGCCACCTGGGAGGCGGCTTCCTCGCTTTGCGGCCTCCCGCCGGAGGAAGCGCCCATTCGCCTTGGCCTCCGGACACAGGTAAACTGCACGGCCGACCCCTCCAATTGGGACCCTATCTGGGGGAGCAGCCCGGTGCATCTCGCCGCCGAAATCCACCGAAAGGCGCTCCAAAAGGCCCTGGGCCGACTTGCGAGGTCATGAGCACCGCGCGACCCCCCTGAGATTTTTCTGTTCCCTGGACGCGGATTACTTACAATTTTGTAATTAAAAACCCATCCCGTTATTGTTCCGGCCGGAACATGCCCGGTCTTCCCGTCTTGCGGGCCTCTCCACACTACCTTTAACTTCCTGATATCATTATTTTGTTCCCTTTCATCCGCTCCGCCTGGACAGGCGGCCCGGGTTTTGGCAAAGGGCTTGCATTTCGTGAATGTCAAGAGCCCGGCAGGATCAGCGCTCGGCTCGCCGGTTCTTTGAGGATTGAAAATGTTTCAGTGCCGTTAAGCGTGCCCACGAACTTCAACACCACCCGAGACAACCGCGGGAGGATCCACTGCCTGCCCGAAGGTTAGACTTGAAAACGGGAAGTTTTCGGACGGCACCTTGATCGGGCCTCTCGGAAGTGCGTGTTTCTTTTTGGCGGGATCTCTTCCGTCGTTGAGCGAAGAGTGGAAACCGCGCAAAAAAAAAGCGGCTTCTGGGAGGCAATTCATCTTAATTGCAAGTTACAAGGCGCGTTGGATGGGTCAAGGAACAGCTTAACTTCAGGATCAGCAAAAAGAGCAACCTTACAACCAACCACAACAAGCCCCGCGAGGCAGGGTCGGATGCGGCCCTGCCTTTTTTGCGTCCCAAGGCCCCCCCCGGGCCCGCGGGAGAATCGTTTTCCCCGCCTCCCCCTCACTGGGAAGAGCCCGCAAATCATCAGTCAACATTTTCATTACACGATCCGATGGATTTATATATGGTAGAACAGCTTGGGACGTGGGTAGGAACTTGGAAGGCCCGAACGGTACGTCCCCTGGGAGGAGTCCATGAGAAACAAGGCAATTCGGCTGATCGTCTTCATGCTGGTCCTGGTCTGGGCTTCAACGGCCCCGGCACAACCGCCGGGACCCGAAGACCCGCCCACCACCGTCGCGATCATCGGCGACCTCGCCGTGGTAAGACCTCTGAGCATCGTGGGAACCGCACTGGGAGGAGCGGCCTTCGTGGTGGCCCTGCCCTTCTCCCTAGCTGCGGGCAACACCGGCGAGATCTATGAAAGACTCGTCAAGGACCCAATGCGTTACACGTTTACACGACCCCTGGGTAGCAATGCGCTTGGTTCGGTTCTTACGAGCCCCATTTACAGCACAGGCACGCCCTGAGCTGAGGAGCTCTTTCGCGCGACTTTTCGGTGAAAAAGGAATACTTTTCCACCGATTAGCCCCTCCTGTATGACGGCAGTGAGCGGTTACTTGAACAGGCTCGCCAGGCCCAGCACCAGGCCGAAACCTAGAATGATGCCCCCCGAGATACGATTCAGGATCGGCACTCCACCCCTTTCGATCTGCGGGCGTATTCGATGTGCCAGGGTGGCCAGCGCCGGCGCCCACAGGGCGGATCCCAGGGTCACGCCGGTCACGAGCGTTGCCGTGGCGCCGTAATTCCTCTGCCACCCGGTGAGGCCCAAGGCGGCGAAAGTGGCGGTAAAAGCAACGATGGGCATGGGGTTGGCAAGCATGAGAAAAAAAGTGGAAAAGAAGGCATCCCACAGACCCCGTCCCGAACCGCGCGTCTTTTTTAGTCGAGGCCTCGCGAAAAAAATCCGGCCGCCCAGAAGGACGAGCACCACTCCGCCCACCAGGCGGAGTATGATCTGTTCCCGGGCGAGCCAATCCGAAAGAAAGGCTATTCCCATACCGGCCAGGGCGCAGTAGAGGCCATCGGCCGCCGAAGCGCCCAGAACCGAGACCATACCGGCGAGACGTCCCTCCAAGAGTGTGCGCCTGACGCAAAGGACGCCGATGGGCCCGATGGGAGCGCACATCACGAGACCCACACCCATTCCCTTGAAGAATATCAACGGATCCATTTCCTCTCCTGCGAGAACACACCGCCCTGGACGGCCCGGTCCCCGGAGCAAACACGATTTTGGGAGGGAATCTACAACAGATCCTATAAAAAGGCAAAGAGCCCGGGTTAGACCCGGCAACGCCGACCCCGAATCCTTTTGACAGAGTAGCCGGTTTTCGTTAAAAGCAAAAGGAGCAAAGGGTTAAGATGCCGCAGGGGGGGTCCGCTCTGCTGCTCAACAGCCCCGGGGCGAGGGAAACATCTCTATTCCAACGATAACCACCCAACACAAGGGAGAAGAAACGATGAAGATCCGGAACGGCGCCCAGTACATGGATAGTCTTCGAAAACTGAAACCCCGTATCTACTATAAAGGCAAACCCATCGACGACGTCACCCGGCACCCTGCCACGGCCCCGCATATTCGATCCGCAGCCATGACATACGCCCTGGCGGGAAGTGATGAGTACGGGGACCTGGCTACGGCTGTCTCGCACCTGACGGGCCGCACCATCAGCCGGTTCACCCATGTTCACCAGAACGTGGAAGACCTCATCAAAAAGATCAAACTGTTACGTGTACTGGGCCAGAAGACCGGCACCTGCTTTCAACGTTGTGTGGGACTTGACGGCATCAATGCCACCTATTCGGTGGCATACGAGATGGACGAAAAATACGGGACCAACTACCTGGAGCGATTCAAGAAATGGCTGATCCGTATCCAGGACGAAAACCTCATGGTGGTCGGAGCCATGACCGATCCCAAAGGCGACCGATCCAAGAGCCCCGCAGACCAGCCCGACCCCGATCAGTACGTCCATGTGGTGGAGCGCCGGGAGGGAGGCATCGTCATCCGCGGTGCCAAGCTGCACATGACCGGTGCGGTGAACTCCCATGAGATCCTCGTGATGCCCACCACGGCTATGAACGAAAGATCCAGGGACTGGGCCGTGGTATGCGCCGTGCCCGTGGACGCGCCCGGAATCACCATGATTTTCGGCAGGCAGGCCAGCGACGACAGGCGTGACAGGCGCGAGCGCATCGATGTGGGAAAACCTTCGTTCGGGGCCGTGGGGGGGGAAGCGGTCATAGCCTTCGAGGATGTCTTCGTTCCCCACGAGCGGGTCTTCATGGACGGCGAGACGGACTTTACCGGGACGCTGGTCTACCGGTTCGCTGCCCACCACAGGGCCAATTACGGGGCCTGCAAGACCGGTCTCATGGACGTCCTGACGGGGGCGGTCGCCTATCTCGTCCAGATCCAGGGCACGGCCAAAGGGTCCCACGTGCGGGACAAGATAACGGAAATGATCCACCTCAACGAAACCCTTTACAGTTCATCCATAGCCTGTTCCGCGGAGGGCTGGCCCACCCCGTCGGGCGCCTACATGGTGGACACCATGCTCGCCAACGTCTGCAAGCAGAACATCACACGGTTTCACTTCGAAGTGGCACGGCTGGCCGTGGACCTGGCGGGCGGATTCCTGGCCACCCTTCCCAGCCAGTACGACCTGGAAAGCGAGGATGTGGGGCACCTGGTGCGAAAGTATTTTTCGGGCGCCCAGGGAATCCCCACGGAACACCGCATCAAGATCGCACGCATGATCGAGGCCATGACCGGCGGCACGGCCCTCATAGAGTCCATGCACGGCGCCGGATCCCCCCAGGCACAACGGATCATGATCTTGCGGGAAGGACAGTTGGACAAAAAGATTCGGCTGGCAAAGGCCCTGATCGGCATTCCACAAAAGAACTGACGCCGAGACGTCTTCCAGGGGGAGACCCGAGGCGCCCGTCGACCTCCCGCATCCCCTCCAAAGACCCCCTCAAAGACCTGGGGGCAGCAGATGAGCCTTTCGATCCTTGAGGAAAGGCATGCTCTTGCGCACCTCGTCCACCCGTGCCGGATCAATGTCCGCCACCAGCAGGCACTCGTCTCGGCCCCCGTGGGCCACTGTCCTGCCTAGAGGATCGATTACCGCCGATCCTCCCGTAAAATCATGCCCTCCGCCGTGACCCACACGATTGACTCCCACCACGAAACACTGGTTTTCCACGGCCCTGGCAGGCAGGAGAATGTCCCAGTGGGTCTGGCGCGCCGCAGGCCATGAGGCGATTACCATGACGAGGCCGACATGGTCCGCCACTGTGCGGAACAATTCGGGAAACCTGAGATCGTAACACACGAAACAGACCGCTCCCACTCCCTCGATCTGGAAGGGGACGGGCAAGTTCCCCTGGTCATAGTAACGGTCTTCCTCCAGTAATGCGATCCCGTGGACCTTCACGTAGAGGGCAAGATCCCTGCCCTCCCTGTCCACGGCCAGAGCCACGTTGCGGGGCCTTCCGCCTTTGTCCTCTTCCAGAACAAAGCCTCCCACCACCACCATCCCGTGTTGGACCGCCAGGGAACGATACAGTGACGGGGTAGGTCCGTCCAGGGATTCGCTGGTCACTTCGGTGTCCATGGAAAAACCCGTGGGAAACATCTCCGGCAGTATGAAAAGATCCGCCCCCTTCGCCGCCGCCTGCCCTGCAAACTGCCGGGCCTTTTCGTGGTTTGCCGCCCGGTCGTGCCAAACGATGTCGGGCTGAAGGGCCGCAATCCTCATGACCTCCACCTCCTCAGACGCCGAATCCCTTCTTCCAGTGTCTCGTCCTTCTTACAGAAACAAAAACGGACCAGTTCGCGACCCTGGGACCGATCCTTCCAGAAATAAGAACAAGGAATGGCGGCAACCCCGGCCTTTTCGGGAAGCATCCGGCAGAAGGCGGCGTCGTCATCCCAGCCCAGGGAGCGAATGTCGATGAGCACGTAATAGGCCCCCTGTGGGGCAAAGACCCGACATCCCAGGTCCTCGAGGGCCTCGCAGAGAAAATCACGCCGTCTCGTGTAATCGGCCAGAAGTTCTTCGTAGTAGCGGTCCGGAAAATCCATGGCAAGGGCCATGGCTTTCTGTAAAGGGGATTGGCCGCAGAAGGTTATGAACTGATGCGTCATACGCACGGCCCGGCTGAGCTTTGGCGAGGCCACGGCATAACCGATCTTCCATCCGGTCATGGAAAAGGTCTTGGCCGTGGAGGATATGGACACCGCGCAATCCCTGGACCCCGGCAGGGTCAGGATACTGACGTGGGATCTCCCATCGTACACCATGTGCTCATATACCTCGTCTGCGATGAGAAAAGCGTTGTGCTCCAGGCAGAGGGAAATCAGGAATTCCAGTTCTTCGCGGGTGTATACCTTACCGCAGGGGTTCTGGGGATTATTGACCACTACCGCCTTGGTCCTGGGCCCAAAGGCGCGTGAAAGTTCCTCCCGCGGCAGGACGAAATCAGGGGGTTTCATGGACACATACCGGATCCTGGCCCGGGCCATGGTGGCCACCGGCGGATAGGCATCGTACCAGGGTTCCAGGAGTATGATTTCATCGCCCGTCTCCAGGATGCCGAGTAGCGTGGCGCACATGGCCTCGGTGGCACCCGAAGTTACAGTGATTTCCTGGTCCGGATCCACCTCAAGGCCGTAGAAACGCTTCATCTTGCGGGCAATAGCCTGTCGGATCTCCGGAACGCCGTGAGAAGGCGCATACTGGTTGGGTCCCTCCACGATGGCCGCCGCCGCTCCCCGCCGGATCTCCACAGGTCCGTCGAAGTCTGGGAAGCCCTGAGAGAGGTTGACGGCGCCGTGCCGGTTGGCCAGCACGGTCATCTCGGTGAATATGCTGGTTCCAAAGGGCCGTAGGGCCTTGACCACCACCTCTCGGTCCCGCTGATTCCTTGCCTTTGTCAAATGCAACCCTCCCAACCGTCCCGCCCTCGCGGAGCCCCCGCCGGCCGACGATATCTGATCTGATTCCCCGGCGGACGCGCACCTTTTCGGGGCCGGAGGCCCCCGAAGGCCTCTGTCGTCTCCGCCGCATCACCGCCATGAAGCGCATGAGCCGCATGAGCATGGATGAAAACCCGAAGTCCAGTACTATATCGGGAAGCCGCGGGGACGGTCAAGAAAAAGGCAATGGAACCGCCTTCTTCCGGTTTTTTCAGGGCCCGTTTTATGCTATGTTTTACATGACGAACGTATTCGCGCCGACCACGCCCGGGGACCAGGGGTCTTGGGATCATCATCGTCCCCTGCCGGTCCGTCCCGATACGTTCCTACGAAGACGGTGTGTCACGGGCAGGAATCTGAGCCCCTTCACGAGTCCCGAACCGTGGCCGTAGGAGGGCGCAAGCCGCCCCGGAAGTGTGGGCTTTTCCCCGTTTTTCGGAATATCGTCAAGTCCTCCCCCAGGACGCGCGCTGTCAAATGTGGACGAGACCTTCCGGAAACCACGGCGTGAGAGTGAAAACGGCTGAAAGAGGCAACATTTCAAAAGCACGGGAAAAAAAGAAGATTTCATATGATCCCCTACCCGCAGATAGATCCTGATCTCGTTCGAATCGGTCCGATTCACATCCGATGGTACGGCTTGATGTATGTCCTGGGCTTCGGGGCGGCTTATATGCTGATCCGCCGCCAGAAAAAGGCCAAGGAGTTGGGCCTTCAGAGCGAAAAACTACAGGAATTGGTCTTTTATGCTGCCGTGGGTCTCATCGTGGGAGCACGGCTCGGATACATCCTTTTTTACCAGTTCGGGCATTGGCTGGATTACATCAGAAATCCCTTGGAGATCATTGCGGTCTGGCACGGCGGTATGTCCTTTCACGGCGGGCTGGCCGGAACTCTCCTGGCAGGGGCCCTCTTTTGCAGATCCCGCCGATTGCCACTCTGGAAGACCGCCGACGTGGTGGTGGTCACCGCGCCCGTGGGTCTGTTTCTGGGCAGGATCGGAAATTTCATAAACGCGGAACTCTTCGGCCGCACCACCACGATGCCCTGGGCCATGGTATTTCCGGGGGGAGGTCCCCTGCCCCGCCATCCCTCGCAATTGTATGAAGCGTTCCTGGAAGGCGTGGTACTCTTCCTGTTTCTCTGGTGGATCAAGGACCGCCCCTTCCGGCCGGGCGCCATGGTTTGCCTCTTCCTGATCGGGTATGGCGCGTTGCGGTTTCTGGCTGAGTTTTTCCGCGAACCAGACCCCCAGTTAGGGCTCTTCTGGGGGACCTTCTCCATGGGGCAAATCCTGTGTACGGCCATGATCGTGATCGGCGCTGCTCTGTGGAAGGCACTGCCCGGGAGACGAAACGAGGCGCCGGACCCCGATCCATAAACCGATGAATTCCATTCATTCCATCATAAACCAGACGCTGGGAAAGGAATCCGTCGCCCCTATCATTTCCTGCTGGTCCGCTTCTCCCGAATCTGGTATCTAGCGCTTCTATGAACAGCCCTCTCGACCCCATCCGGGCATATGCACGAACCTGTTTCGGAGGCTCCCGAGTCAGCCATGACTGGGAGCATACCTGCCGCGTAGTCCGCCTCGCCTTGCGGATCGGAAAGGAACTGGGGGCCGATCTCGATGTGGTGGCCGCAGCCGCCTACCTACATGATGTGGCCCGTCCCCTCCAAGACCGATCCGAAGGAGCCCTGTGCCACGCAGAGGAAGGCGCACGCATGGCCGCGGTCTTCCTAAGGGACTACGACATACACCCCGAGAAGCAAGAGAGTATCATCCACTGCATCCGCACCCACCGGTTCCGGGGACAAATGCGACCCGAGACCCTGGAAGCCAAGGTGCTTTTCGACGCGGACAAACTGGACGCCATCGGCGCCATCGGCATCGCCCGGGCCTTTCAATTCGCTGGTGAAGTGGGGGCGAGGCTTCACAACAAAAGCCGGGATCTCCAGCGCACACAAGCCTACTCGGTGGAAGACACAGGTTATCGCGAATTCCGGGTGAAGCTTTCCCGCATCAAGGACCGCATGCTCACCCCGCCCGGGCGCCGCATGGCCCTGGCCCGTCACGCCTTCATGGAACGGTTTTTTGAGCGGTTTCTAAAAGAACATGAAGGCGTCCTCTAGCAGGCTATTGCAGGATCCCCCTTTCCTCCGAATCCGACCCGCCAATGAAACCGCCCGTGGCTGGCGCCATGAACCTTGCGGTTGACATCCATACGAACGTTTGATACGAATGTTTGTATCAAACTCTTGGAGGTAGCATGGCCGCCAGAGAAACAGACCCCAAAGAGCGCCTATTGGACGAGGCCGAAGCCCTTTTCGCCGAGAATGGTTATCACGCGGTAAGTGTCCGGGAGATCACGGCTGCTGCCGGATGCAACCTGGCCGCGATCAATTACCATTTCGGAAACAAACGAAACCTTTACCTGGAGGTCTTTCGAACGCGCTGGCTGGCACGGGCCAGGGTCATCCAGGAACGAGTCTATGAAACCCTTCAAAATAAAAAAGAAATTACTCCTCCCGCCCTGATCCGGGCCCTAGCGGAAGCCTTTTTGTTCGGACCTATGTCTGAAAAGGACAGGCTCCGCCACGTGCAACTCATGCAGCGCGAAGTCATCCAGCCCACCGAGGCATTTGAAATGGTTATGGACGAGGTGATGAAGCCCTTCCTGGGGGCCCTGGGGGAAAGGATTCGGCCCTACCTTCCTGCCGGGACGGACCAGGAACGCCTAATGCTCAACGCCCTGAGCATCATCTCCCTGATCCTCTATTTCAATTTCGGCAGGGAGTCAGTTAAACGCATCACCGGCCGAGCGTATGATCAGGCCTTTCGGGAAGAACTGATCCGGCACATCGTCCGGTTTACCACCACGGGACTCGGCCTGGGCGCGGGGGAGAACGCGTCGTGAAAACAGGAACGCTTTTTCGTCATCTCTTAAGTGCATCCTCTCTCATCCTACTCTCGTGCGCCGGGTGCATGAAACTGGGCCCGGACTACCACCGACCGGAACCGGGCTTTGCGGTTCCCGCCGCCTACCGCCAGGCGGATGCGTACGAACACGGGGGAATACGCGACGACAGATGGTGGATGGTTTTCGGGGACCCGACGCTCAACCATCTGGTTGAAGAAGTGCTGAGAAACAACCTGGACATCCGAAAGGCCACCGCCGTTTTGCTGCAAGTGGCCTCCCGGTTCGATGCCGCCACGGCCGAGCGGTTTCCGCGTTTGGACCTCCAGGCGGGGATTCAGCGTCAGCGACAGACCACGCAGGTCACAGTCCCGGTCCTTCAGGGGACCTCTTTCCAGATGAAGACCGTGGACAAACGTATCACTATCGACACCCGCAGCCTGTCCCTGCCCGCATCCTTTGAAGTGGACCTCTGGGGTAGGCTGGCGCGTGCCGAGGAGGCGGCCCGGGCCGACCTTCTGCAGGCCCTCGAAAACCGCAGGACCATCGCACAGGGAATCGTGGCCGAGACAGTGAATCTCTATCTCAATATGGAAGCACTGGAACGCCGTATCGGCATCGCACGACAGAGCATTGAACTTTATCGTCACAGTCTGTCTCTCGTGGAGGGACGCTACCGGCGGGGTCTGGCCTCCATCCTGGATGTGAGGCAGGCCCGAAGGGTCCTGGCCCGGGCCCAGGCATCCCTGCCGGCCCTGCGCCAGGAACTGGGCATCGTCCAGCAAAACCTGGCTCTCCTGCTGGGAAGGTACCCGGAGACTGCTCCAGCCAGGCGCCAGCCTGCGGATTACTATCGCCTGCCGGACCCGGTTCCTCCTGGGCTGCCATCGGATCTCCTGGAGAGGCGCCCGGACATTCGAGCCGCAGAGGCGCGGCTCCGCGCCCTCAACGCCCGCGTGGGGGTGGCCAAGGCGAGCCGTTTTCCCCGCATCACCCTCACGGCCAGTTTCGGGTATGCCTCCGATGAATTGGACCGCCTCTTCAAGCCGGAGAGCGAACTGTGGAGTATCGCCGCAGGCCTGGTCCAGCCCATCTTTGACGCGGGAAGGCTCAAGGCGGCGCAACGCGGCGCAGAGGCCGCCTACCGGGCGGGTGTCGTTGATTACGCCAAGACGGTACTCAAGGCCTTCGGCGAGGTGGAGCGAGCCCTCCTGACCCGGAAGATGCAACTGGAACGACGAGAGGAGATAATGGAGCTCCTCAAGGAAGCCAGGGCCACCCAGGAGGTTGCGGAACTCCGTTACAAGCGGGGCCTCGTGGGCTACCTTTCAGTCCTTGACGCACAGCAGGCACGCTACGAGGCGGAGGAAAACCTGGTTCTCGTGGAACTGTCGCTTCTCACCAACCGGGTTTCCCTGCACCGGGCGCTGGGAGGCGGATGGGGTGAGCCCACAAACGGGCCCGGGGACATTGGAAAAGACCCGAAACCGTGACCATCGGTGAGAAGCCCGTCTTTTCGGGAGAGAAGATAGAATAGGTCTAGGAAGCGAGCTAAAAAATGGGAAAGGCAAGAAAAAGACTCCTCCACGTGATTCTGACCGTCCTTATTGTCGCCGGAGGAGCGTTCGGCATGGTGAAGCTGACGGCCAGCAAAACAAAACTCGAGAAGAGGAAACCCCCGGTTCGCGTACCCATGGTGCGGGCCTTGGAGGTCAGGACCCGGCCCTCCACCGTCTGGGTATCGTGCGATGGCACTGTAAAACCTCTCCAGCAGATCCAACTGGTCCCCCAGGTGGCCGGTAAGGTGGTGGAGGTCTCCCCCAACCTTGTCAACGGTGGGGCGTTCAGAAAGGGAGAGGTCCTACTCCGCATCGACCCCACGGACTACGAAGTGGCGGTCACACTGGCCAGGGCCAGAGTAAAGGATGCGGAAAGCCGGCTCAGGCTTGCGGTGGAGGAATCCGAAGCGGCACGGGAAGAGTGGCGGCAGTTGCACATCGAGGGAACCGGAGGGGACATCACGCCTCCCCCCCTGGTGGCCAAGGAACCCCAGCTTGCGGCGGCCAGGGCCTCTCTCGAGGCTGAGCGGGCCAACCTGAAAAAGGCCATGATAAACCTGGACCGTACGATCATACGGGCCCCTTTCGAGGGCAGGGTCGCCCAGGAAAACGTGGATGTGGGCCAATATGTGGCGCCGGGACAGCCCCTGGGGACCCTTTATGCCACCACGTCTGCCCAGATCGTGGTCCCCCTGGAACAGGCCGACCTTTACTGGATCCATGTGCCCGGCTTCACCCCGGGGACCGGCCTCGGCTCCCCGGCGCTGGTACGTGCACGAATCGCCGGTGAGGACCGGGTCTGGCAGGGCCGGGTGGTCCGGGCCGAAGGGATCCTGGATCAGAGGACCCGCATGATCAACGTGGTGGTGGAGGTTAAGGGCCCTTACGCCCGCAAACCTCCCCTGGCCGTGGGCCTTTTTGCACGCGTGGAAATCCGCGGGAAAAGGCTCCCTCAAGCCGCCATTATCCCCCGCGCGGCCTTACGGGCCGGAAATACGGTCTGGATTGTGAACGAAGACGGAAAGTTGAGGTTCCGGAAGGTGAAAGTAGCCAGGATCGAAAGGGACAAGGTCCTCATACGTTCCGGTCTCGAGGACGGAGACCGGGTTGTGGTCTCCCACCTCAAGGCAGTCACCGACAGGATGCACGTACGATGTGAGACCATTCCAGGGGAGGAGAAAGGCTCATGAAGGGCGCCATCGCCTGGTTTGCGGAAAACCACGTAGCCGCCAACCTGTTGATGCTCTTCCTTTTGTTGGCGGGCGCCGTCACAGGGCTAACCATGAAACTCGAGGTCTTTCCCGAGTCTTCACTGGACCGGATCTCCGTTACCGTGGAATATCTCGGGGCGGCCCCGGCGGAAGTGGAAGAGGGGGTGATTCGTCGGATCGAAGAAAAGGTGGCGGGCCTCGCGGGCGTCAAGCGCATCGACTCCACGGCCCGCGAAGGGTACGGCACGGTGATCATCGAGGTCATGAAAGGCTGGGATATCAAGGCGTTGCTGGACGACGTGAAGGCCGAGGTGGACCGCATCACCACGTTTCCGGAGGAGGCGGAAAAGCCCGTGGTGAGCGAGATCACCCGCAGGACGCAGGTGATCAACGTGGCGATATACGGCGATGCATCGGAATCCACCCTCAAACACCTGGCTCAGACCATCAAGGATGATCTGACGAACCTTGAGGGCATTACCCTGGCCGAACTCTTCGGTGTACGTGACAACGAGATCCACGTGGAAATCTCCGAGGAAACCCTTCGCCGTTACGGACTGACCCTGGGCATGGTGGCCGACGCCGTGCGGAAGGCCAGCCTGGACCTTCCCGGTGGAAGCGTCAAGACCGCGGGGGGCGAAATCCTGATCCGAACCAAAGGGCGACGTTATTATGCCGAGGACTACAGGGATGTTGCAATCATAACGAGGCCGGACGGACACATGGTGACCTTGGGACAGATCGCCTCCCTGAAGGAAGATTTCCAGGACGTGGACCTCTTCGCGCGGTTTCTGGAAAAGCCCGCGGCCGTCATACAAGTTTACCGCGTGGCCGACCAGAACGCCCTGAGCGTCGCGGGGGAGGTGAAGGAGTATATTGAGAAAATCCGGCCTAGCCTTCCCGAGGGTGTACATATCGACTTTTTCCAGGACATGTCCGAGATCCTCAAGAGTCGTATCCGACTCCTGCTCAAGAACATGGCCATCGGACTCGTGCTGGTGATCATTCTGCTGGGTCTTTTCCTTAATCTGCGCCTGGCCTTCTGGGTGACCCTGGGGATTCCCATCTCGTTCCTGGGAGGTCTCATGGCCCTGCCGAGCCTGGATGTCTCCATCAACATGATCTCCCTTTTCGCATTCATCATGGTACTGGGCATAGTGGTGGACGACGCCATCGTGGTGGGGGAAAATGTCTTCAGTCGCCAGGAAGAGGGCCTGGCGCCCCTGGAGGCGTCCGTGGAAGGGACGATCGAGGTGGGAAGACCGGTGGTGTTCGCCGTGCTCACCACCCTCGTGGCATTCTGGCCGCTCCTCCTGGGTGGGGGGATGATGGGTAAGATCATGCGCAATCTGCCCATCGTGGTGATCGTCGTGCTTTCAGCTTCCCTAATAGAATCACTCTTCATCCTCCCCTCTCACCTTTCCAGGAGCAAGAGCGCCGTAACCGCAAAGGAAGCCAGAGCACGCGAAAAGTTCATGGCCCGGGCCCTTCGGCGGTTGATCCGCGGCCCCTACGCCCGCCTCCTGGATTTTTGCGTGAGATGGCGTTACGCCACCGTGGCCTTGGGCCTCGCGGTGACGCTCTTGACCCTGGGCACCTGGACAGGTGGGTGGCTCAAGTTCACCTTTTTCCCCAAGGTGGAAAGTGACGTCCTGATCTGTTCCCTTACCCTGCCCGCGGGGACCCCCGTGGAAAAAACCATCGCATTCACGGACCGAATCTCCCGGGCGGCGCGGGAAATCCTGGCGGAAGAGGACGGGAAACGACCCAAGGGGGCCCCGCCCCTTTTTCAGCACAGTGTAACCCTGGTGGGAGTCCAGATGACGGGACACGGCCGGGTCGCGGGGAAACCCCAGGTGGGAGGGCACCTGGGGCAGGTGTATGTCCAGATCCTGGAAGGCGAACAGCGTGACGTGAGCGCCGCAAAACTTACGAAACTCTGGCGGGAACGTGTGGGAGAAATCCCCGAGACCGAATCCCTGACCTTTCAGAGCGAACTCTTCAGCCCCGGAAATCCCGTAGAGGTTCATCTATCCCTGGATGATCACCACCTGCTCCTGAAAGCGGCCGATGAACTCAAGGAGGAACTTCGGAACTATCCCGGTGTCTTCGACGTTGCTGACAGTTTCCTGCCGGGCAAGAACGAAATGCAGCTCAAGCTCAAGCCCGCGGCTCGCGTATTGGGCCTTACCCTGAGCGATCTGGCCCGTCAGGTCAGACACGCCTTTTACGGCGCCGAGGCGCTCCGCTTCCAGCGCGACCGTGACGAAGTCAAGGTCCTGGTGCGATATCCGGAATCGGAAAGGAAGTCGCTGGGCTACGTGGAAGAGATGCGCATCCGAACCTCCGAAGGTATCGAGGTACCTTTCAGCCAGGTCGCGGAAGTCCACATGGAACAGGGCTACGCCACCATAGAGCGAGCACAGCGGCGAAGGGTCATCAAGGTCACCGCCGACGTAGACGAGCGGGTGACCAATGCCAACGAGGTCCGCATGGACATGGAAGCCGGATTCCTGCCACGTCTTGCCGAGCGTTATCCCGGACTTCGATATACCATGGAAGGGGAAGGAAAGGAGCAGAAGGAATCCATGTCCGACGTGATCCGAGGCTTTACCATCGCCCTTTTCGGTATCTATGCGCTCCTGGCGATCCCGTTCCGGTCCTTCACCCAGCCCCTGGTGGTCATGGGCGCGATCCCGTTCGGCATCGTGGGCGCTATGATGGGGCACCTGATCATGGGCCTGAACCTGAGCCTCCTGAGCCTCTTCGGCATGGTGGGGCTTGCCGGCGTGGTGGTCAACGACAGCCTGGTGCTCATCGATGCCGCCAACCGGCTCAGGGCCCGGGGTCTGGATCCCCGTGCCGCGGTGACCAAGGCCGGCGGCATGCGCTTCCGCGCCATCATCCTGACCTCGCTCACCACCTGGGCGGGCCTCATGCCCATGATCCTGGAACGGAGCGTTCAGGCCCAATTCCTGATACCCATGGCGGTGAGCCTCGGCTTCGGCGTACTCTTCGCCACCGGAATTACGTTGCTCCTCATCCCCTGCGGATACCTCATCCTGGAGGACCTGCTGGGACTCCTGTCGAAGGCCGAATCAAAGCAAGTCCCCGCAACCGGCCGCTAGGGACTACGCACCGGTGGGGACCCTGAGGCCCCCTCGAAACAGGTGGACTCTTTCGGCTGGAATCTCCAGCGCCACCTTGCCGCCCGGCTTCACGTCCGTCCTTCCGGGGATCCGAACCACCAAATCCTCGCGGCCCAGCCTCGCATGCACATGAGTATCGGGCCCGACATCGCTTGCGAGCAGCACTTCCGCCACGGGCCCTCCTCTTCCGGGGGGGGCGATCTTTACATCCTCGGGCCTTATCCCGATCTCCGCTTCCCCCTCAGGCCCGAAATCATCCCACCCGTGAAGATCCAGGGAAAAACCGTCTCCTTCGAACCTCGGCCCGCCTTCCGTTCTTACGATCCTGCCCTGAAACAGGTTCATCCGGGGGCTTCCCACAAAGGCCGCCACGAAGGTGTCCGCAGGCCTGGAATACACGTCATCAGGGGAGCCCGTCTGCCTGACCTCGCCCCGGTTCATGACCACCACCCGGTCCCCCAGGGTCATGGCTTCAACCTGGTCATGGGTCACGTAGAGTACGGTGCCGCCCACACGACGGTGAAGGGACTTGAGTTCCACACGCACATCGGCCCGGAGCCTTGCGTCCAGGTTGCTCAGGGGCTCATCCAGGATGAAGGCCTTGGGCCTGCGGACCAGGGCCCGGCCCATGGCCACCCTCTGCTGCTGACCTCCCGACAATTGCTTGGGCTTTCGGTCCAGGAGGGATTCGATGCCCAGGAGGCGGGAGGTCTCCCGGACCCTTTTCTTGATCTCGGGGCCCGGGACCTTTCGCATTCTCAGGCCGAAGCTCAGGTTTTCCCAGACCGTCATGTGCGGATAGAGGGCATAATTCTGAAAGACCATGGCCACATCCCGCTCCCCCGGTGTCAGCCCGTCCACGGGCCTGCCGTCCAACAGCACCGAGCCTTCATCTTGCAGGATCAGGCCGGCGATGATGTGCAGCAGAGTGCTCTTCCCACACCCTGAAGGCCCTAAAAGCACACAGAATTCCCCATCCTCAACGTGAATGTCCACACCGGAAAGGATCCTAGTCTTGCCGTACCGCTTGCCGATTCCTTGGAGGGTGAGAGACGCCATGTCTATCCTTTGAGGGCCCCCGCCGTGAGCCCCCGCACAAGTTGTCGTTCAAAGAAAAGAAAAAGGATCAGCACCGGAACCGTCACAACCACCGAGGCAGCCATGACCAGTTGTTTGGACAGGTGAACGCTGCCCGCGAGCTGTACGATCCCCCGGGAGAGTGTAAACTTGTCCGGGGTGTCCAGGAACATGAAGGCAAAGAGGAACTCGTTCCAGGCGATCATGAAGGTATAGAGGGCCACACTGGCAAGGGCGGGCGCGGAAAGCGGTATGACAACCCGCCAGATCACCCCGGCCCTGCTGCACCCGTCCACCATGCCCGCGTATTCGATCTCGGGCGGAAGGGCCTGAAAGTGATTCTTCAGCATGTACACGCTCACCGGAAGAGTTTGCGCCACGTAGACCAGCACCAGCACATGAAGCGAGTCCCGGAGCCCCAGGTGCGTGAAAATCACGTACAGGGGCACCACCAGGACGATGGCCGGAAGCATGTAGACCAGAAGGACACCGGCCGAAAATATCCCTTTTCCAGGGAACCGAAGGCGAGTCACGGCATAGCCCCCCAATGTCCCCAGGGACACGGAAACGGCCACCGTCATCAGGGAGACATATAGGCTGTTGGCGATGTAGCGGAAAAATCCGTGCTTCAAGAGAACCTGACGGTAGGAAGTAAAGTCCAGGGACCTAAGATCGAGGCCGAGATTCTCCGGATGAAGGAGCAATTCTTCCAGGGGCTTGAAGGAAGAGACGATCATCCAGTAAAAAGGAAATGCGGCAGCTGCGAAGAACACCACAAGCCCACCTACCCTGAAAACCCGGATGATCTGTGTCTCGAAGATTTCCCGACTCATACCGCCCTCCGGGGCCCCTGTCCCTTCGTCTAGGCCTTAGCGGACTTCCTGCCGGGTCACCCAACGCAGGTAACCGGCCATGAAAATGCCCAGAATGAAGAAAAGCAGCATGGCGGCGGCCGACCCCGCCCCGATGTCAAACGCACCGAAGGCGTAGTCGTACACCTTGAGGGTCAGGACCCGCGTCCCAGCTTCTCCCCCGGTGAGAAGGAAGATGTCGTCGAACTTGTTCAAGGTCCAGATGAACCTGAAAAGGAACAGCGTGGCCAGCACGCTGCGGAGCTGAGGCAAAGTGATATGAAAAAATCGCTGGAAGGGACCCGCCCCGTCCACCGCCGCCGCCCGGTAGAGGTCTTCGGGGATCGCTTGAAGCCTCGCCAGGATGAAGAGCAGCGCAAAGGGGAAATACCTCCATCCCTCGAAAAAGATGACGGAAAGCAAGGCCAGGGGAATCGGCATGGTGAATCCGGGCAAGCGCACCTGGATCCAGCGGGCGGAGAAAAAGGCCACCGGCTGGTCCAGCACCCCGGTCTTTACGCCCAACCAGTTCAAGCATCCCAGTTGCGGATCCAGGATGAAGCTCCAGGTGAAGGCCACCGCCACAATCGGGGCGATGTAAGGCGAGATGAGAAGCCCGCGTATAAATGCCCTTCCGGGGAATTCCTTGTGGACCAGGAGCGCTGCGGTGAGTCCCAGCAGGATGGAAAAAAGACTTCCGCCCACCGTGTAAGCCAATGTAGTGGCCGCCACACCGGGTAATTCCGGGTCGCTCAATACTTTCTGATAGTTCCGAAGAGTTAGCCCTGCGTTCCACAACCCCTCTCCCCGCAGGCCTTCCAGGGAGACCGGTTTGAGGCTGAGCCAGATGTTCCAGGCCGTGGGGAAAAATACAAGGAGGAGCACAATCACCAGGGCCGGGGCGAGCATGTATAAGGCAAGCCTTGATTCCCTTTCCTGCAGCGTCTTGAGCCCCATGTCCATGTCTCACTCCAGTGCGCGGATCCGCTCGGTCATCAGGCGAGCTGCCCTTGCCGCATCCATCTCCCCGTCCAAAAACCGTTTCAGGATACGGGGCACCACCTTGGTGCGATAGATCTTGGCAACCAGGCTTCCCTTGCCTTCGGAAAAGCCCCAGCGGTCCATGCGCTCCGTCCCGCGGATGATGCTCGCCGCCCGCTCCTTCCCGTAGACATCCGAAATACTCGCCCGATCGGCGATACCGATTTTCAACCGGGACCACCCATCTACGAATCGGTTCGGTTCCGAAAGGGTCCCTTTTCGTACGGGCAACTTTCCCTCGGGGGCCATGGATAGCCAGCGCAGGTAGCCCTTTCCCAGCAAGAACGAGACCCACAGGGACGCCGTCCACGAGTCTGCGTCCCGGGTAATCCCCAGGTAATTGACCTGCCCGTACTGGGCTAGCGCGGAAGGCCCCCTAATTACAGCCACCAGGCCCGTGTTCCGCGCCAGGAAACCGGGCGATTTTCGTTTGAGGTCCGGTATGATGGGCTGGTCTTTTCTTAACCCCGAAAGTTCATCCAGGATGAAAGGCGACCACACGATCATGGCGGCCCGGCCCGAGAGGTAGTCCATTCGCGTGTGAAGCCAGTTCAGGTTTCCTGGGGGAGAGTAGCGGGCGACACGCCGGTAGAAGCCCAGGGTCCGGGCCATGGCCGGCGTATCAAGGTTCACTCGACCTCGGGCGTCCGTAAGCTTTACGCCGCCGGACAGGGCGAAGTGCTCGAAAACCTGCTGCGTGTATACCGCGCCGGGGTCCGTGGCCGCCTCGAAGCCCCAGATCGCCGGGGGATGGTGAAGCACGCGTGCCGCAACCAGAATACCCTTCCAGTCTGTGGGCAGGGGCAGGCCTTTTTGGGCGAAAAGATCACGGCGATACAGCAGCAGTTGTCCCCAGCCGTCCGTCGGAACCGCAGCGTAACCATCCCGGACCTTCGCCAGGTTCAGGGGCCCCTTCGCAAAGGTCTTCTCCCCCAAATGCCTGATGACTCGCGTCGCGGCCCCGGAATCCAGGATGCCCGCCTCGGCCCATCCCACGGCGAATTCCAGGGGATGAAAGATCACGTCGGGTAAGGCCTTTGCGGCATAGGCCGCAATCACCCGTTCGGCGAGCCGGTTCTCCTGGACCGGGACGACCTTGACCTGGAGGCCCTGCTCGGCCGTGAAGATCTCCGCAAGCCGCTTCTGGAGGTCCAGGCGATCTTGTTCCACCTCCGTGGTCCAGAAGACCACCGGAGTCTTCGCGGCCTGAAGACGGCCCCCGGCCGAACAGACGAAAGGGAAGAAGAAAAGGGATAGTATGAGCAGGGAGACCGCCCTCGGCATGATCCTGTGCCGAGCACACGGTACCGGGATTTCCCCACAGGGACGGCTATGCATGCACTTGCCTTGAGTCACGACAAAAACCCTTTGACTTTCGTTCGTCCAATCGATACATTTTGACATATAGTTGCGGACGGCACCGCCCCTCCGGCATCCCGCTGAGCCTCCGATGGAGAAGATGAGCCCTGGGGGCCGCCCTCGGCGTTTTGGGGCGAGGCGAGAGCTGACATCCCACAGAACCCGTTCAGGCCAAACATAACTGGAGTAGGTTTCCACACCCATAGATGGCCCTCCTGTCACTTGGAGCGGATGAAACTCCCGGTCGGAGAAACGACACGTACCTGCCTATCGTGCCCCGCCTGTCAGAGGAACTTTCCGACGGGCACGCACCTTGCGATGTACGGACTCAGTGTACCAGAAACGGCGCGGTTGGCAACAGCCCCAAATGAATTTGTTTTCTTATTACATTAGCTTCTGAATTTGAACCTATAACACCGGCAACCCCACAAAGAGCGAGGTGACATCATGAGGAAGATCGTCTTGACAAGCGTGGTCGCGGTAATGATCTGTGCTTTGTTCCTGGGCTGCGCTCCGGGCAGGAAGGCACTGGCACCCTTCCGGGCGCAGGACCTGGGTGCAAGACTGAAGAGCGGTGAACTCGTCCAGAAGGTGGAAAGTTTCCTGGTTATCCTGGACTCCTCCGGGTCCATGGCGGGATCCTACAAGGCAATGACCAAACTCGATTACGCCAGGAATGTGGCCGGCAGGGTGGTAAAGACCATCCCGGGACTCAAACTGACGGCCGGACTGAGGACCTTCGGTCAGGGTGCCTCCCCCGGGCAGGACACCCGCCTGGCATACGGCATGAGACCCTTTTCCGTCTCAGGTTTTGAGGGTGCCCTGGAAGGCATCACCTGGGCCAACGGCGACAGCCCCCTGGCTGCTGCCCTGGATGCTGCGGGGCGTGACCTGATGTCCGCTTCGGGCCGGATCGCCCTGATCGTAATCAGCGACGGCGTCGAGATGAACCAGAAGCCGGTCTCTTCGGCCAAGACGTTGAAAAAGCTGTACCGCGACCGAATCTGTATTTACACGGTCCAGATAGGAAAGGACCCCGCCGGCAAGAAACTCCTGGAACATGTCGCCATGGAGGGAGGATGCGGGTTCTTTGTCAATGCGGACAAGATTTACGGTCCGGCGGGAATGGCGGACTTCGTGGAAAAGGTCTTCTTTGGAAGGATTTTCGACCACGACGGAGACGGAGTTCCGGACGCCCGTGACAAATGCCCTTACACCCCCCGCGGCGCGAAGGTGAACGCGGTGGGTTGTCCGCCCGACAGCGACGGGGACGGAGTCCTGGATTTCTTGGACCAGTGCCCGGGCACCCCGAAAGGCGTGAAAGTCAACACCGTAGGTTGCCCCCTCCCCACGGACAAGGATGGAGACGGAGTGACCGATGACAAGGATCTTTGCCCCGGAACACCCCCCGCCGTGCGCGTGGATAAGGATGGGTGTCCCGTTGATACCGATAAGGACGGCGTATACGATTACCTGGATCGGTGTCCCAAGACTCCTGTCAATGTGAGAGTGGACTTGCAGGGCTGCCCCCTGGACAGCGACGGAGACGGGGTATTTGACTACAAGGACCGCTGTCCGGGAACACCCAAGTCCGCCACCGTGAATCGGTTCGGGTGCTGGATCCTCAAAGGCGTTTATTTCGATACCGCCAAATGGCGGATCAAAAAGGAGTCCTACCCGAGTCTTAGGAACCTGGTGGCCATCCTGAAGAACAACCCGGGCATGAAGATCGAGATCCAGGGCCACACGGACAACGTGGGAAGCGCCCGGTACAACCAGCGCCTCTCGGAAAAACGTGCCAAGGCGATCATGGAATATCTGGTCATGAACGGTATTCAGATCTCAAGGCTCCGGGCCGTGGGCTATGGTGAGTCCAAGCCCGCCACATCCAACGCTACGGCGGAGGGCCGGGCCATGAACCGCAGGGTGGAACTCAAGCCGATTTACTAGGAGGTGCCCATCCACGAATCAATTTTGGGCACTGCCGAGTTTCCACTCCAGAAATGAGAATTTTTGTGCAAGATCAAGGAAACTGGGGACCCACTCGGAGAGTGGGGAGTCCGAGCCCACAGGCGAGGACAAACCGGGGACCCATCCGTAGGATGGGGAGTCCGAGCAACGCGAGGACAAATCAAGGGATTAGGCGGAGGCGTACTTGAAGTACGCCGCACAAGGAATCCCGCAGATTGACGCAGAGATTGTGCAAAAAGGCCATTTATGGATGGAAACTAGGAGACCTCAGCCCCTGCACCCTGGGGGGAACGGTCCTTTTGGGGGCCGTTCCCCCTATCTATCTTCGGCCCAAATTGAGCGATTTTCGAGTTTGCGGCAGACCTGCCTGCGGCAGGCAGGTGCAAGGCGCGCGAGGATTCAGGAGTGAGACGTACTTGAAGTACGTCGCAGCGACTGGATCC